>VGMA01000041.1 GCA_016866575.1 Chlamydiota bacterium | reverse complement strand
TGCTGCAGCACATGCAATACACCACGGGCTAACTACCTTAGACGAAACACGCAACTACTTCCATGGAGAAAAGATAGCCTTTGGTGTTTGTGTACAAATCATGCTCGAAGGCGCTTCTAAAGAGCTAGTAGATCAGATCCTTACTTTTTTTGTAGATGTAGATCTGCCTGTTACCTTAAAGGATTTGGGAATAGAAAATCCTAGCGAGCAAATGCTTTTAAAAATTGCCAAAAAAGAGAACAAAAAAAATGGTTTATTTCTAAATGAGCCATTCAATGTGAGTGATCGCATGATTGTAGACGCAATTAGAGCAGCAGATATGCTTGGAAGAAGATACAAAGAAGAGTTTGAGCATAAATCAAGAAAAACAGCTTGATTGTATTTGAAATGTTTCTGATTTCAGCCGTTTTTCTGATCAGATGACGGTTTTTCTAAAAGTTTACGAGCAGTTTGGTGAAGTGGATCGCTTGCACTCATTAATGAACAAAAACAGTAGGCAAGCTGTTGTTTAGTATTCAAGTTTTCATGGCTACGTCTATGATAATCTTCTGATCGAAAAAAGATCGCACCTATTCCAATTTTTTTGAGTTGATCGATGAGATAATCGATAAAATTATCAGGGTCTGAGGAAGATTCAATTTTTTCAGCAAGGCGGTCGAGAGTATCTTTTAAACGGTATGCTTTTGTCATCTCTTCTAAGCCGTTAGAAGGGGGAGTGACTAAAAGAAGTTCATGTTCATTTAAAGATTCTATCTTAAAAGCAAGCTCATCGAGCTCAATTTTCAATCTTTCTTTATCCGCCGGTGAAGTTTTTGCAAAGCAGTTTAAACATACAACTGAAGATAAAACTACTGAGAAGAGGAACTTTTTCATGCTAAAATTATAGTATAATTTTAATTTATGTAAATGCCATCTTTATAAAGCCAGCGCCCATCTACTTTTTCAAATAGAGATTGCTCTGTAAAACTTGTGTCATGCCTTTTTTGTTTTAAAACAGCAGTGAAAGTAACGACTCCTGTTGTTTCGTCATTTTGAGCTTCATGAATGACGAGATTTTCAAATGTAGTGGTTTTCATGAACTTCTCTATTTGCTGAGTCCATAAAGGCAAATCGACAGGATAGGTAGGGTTTTTTGGGTGTGTGGTTTTTAATATGTACTTTGTAAGATGGAGCGCATAAGCTGAGTATCTTGAGCGCATCAGCTTTTCTGCAGTGTCAGGTAGCCGGATTTCTTCATGAAAATCTTTACAGCAATCTACATATTTTTTTCCGCTAAAACAGGGGCAAAGCATCTTTGGATCCATCAATTCATTATGAATGAATAGTGATTTTTATCGAGAAAAATTTTATGATGAAAAAATGAAAAGGCTTTATCTAGCTTGTACGCTTTTTTTTTGCACTGCCCTTGGGGTGATGTGGCTTTTTGGCCACTCTCATAAAGAGCAATCTTTAGCCATATCCCATCCAGCTGAAGATCTGGCTTGGATTCGTAAGCTTTTAATCGAATATCAAGAGCTTAGCTGGCTGACAAAAAACGATGTGCATGTAACGCCTGAAAATGAAGTCCACAACCCTAAAAACAGCTACTCTTTTAAGCTTTTTGGCGCCAATTTCCCCGAATTCGATCGAACGATCATGACTTTAAACTGCCTCAATCTTTTTTTAGATGGTAAATATGAGGACTATCTTCAGCTAGTTTATCTTCAGCCTGAAGCTGATCGTCTTGAATGGAAGAGTTTTCTTGATATCCAGAGAAATATCCACTCCATTTTACAAAACATGGATCAAGCAAAACAAAAAGAAACAAGAAAAGTTCTTGAAATTGCTTTGATACTTGGCGATGTGGTTAAGACAAAAAATGTAGAAAAACTAGCTAGCCAAAAGGGGATATTGATTAGCGATTATGATTGCTCGTATCGATTAATACTAACAAGCTGTCCTGAAATTTTCCCCTCTTATGAAAAGCTTTCTGGATATGGCAAAGAACTTCTTTATAAACTTTCTTTTCAACGTTGTTTTGGGTACATAGCCCATCTAGAATCTGGAGCTGAGCTTTTTTCTCTTTTAAAAAATGGCAATCTTTTGACAAAAGATGAAGAGATTTTTGATTTAGCTCTCTTTGTTTATCAATGTGATGTCGGAGGAGCTTTAGGTCATGTGGATGCTCCCTCTTCAATCGCATATAATGAGCAAAGTCACCTTATTGCTAACGCAGTGAAAGAGGCTTGTCTTTGTTTAAAACATCAAGATGAAAGCGCTGCTTTCGAAAGATATTTGATCATAAGAGCAGATTGGCTTGGTTTTGATATTACATCTCCTTTAAACCGAGTTTTAGCAAGAATAGGAGCCATGCTCCGTCTTACAAAACCAGATGAAGGAAAAATGTTAAAAGAATCGTTTTTGAAACTTCCACCGGATGATTTATCGTTGATTGTTGATGCGTTCAATATTCCAAAAGGGGATATCAAAACCAAGATTTCCATGTACATCCCTGCCGTTTTGGTCAATTTATCGAATAATATGATGTTAGGATCTAAGAAGAAAGAGCGCTTGTCTCAAACGATACATATAGGTCTGCCGTTCATTGCAAAGGTACTGAACTCTTATAAGATGAGTAAATCACCAGTAAAAACGCTGAACTTTGATGAAGTTGCAAAAGTAGCGCGAGAAGAGCCGACTAGATTGGCTAAAGATCACTATAGCGTAGATTCGTTTGGGCACATCATCTTATCTTCGCCCTAAGACAAATTAGCCACTTTTTCTCTTATCATCTTCTGAAGGAGGATGAAGAATATCGCCAAAAGAAGTAATCCGCTGACTTTCAAAAAGTTTTCGTTTTTCTTCAGATATTCTTTGAGACTGAGTTGTTTGGAAATGTTCTTTGAGATTGCCAAAATTGGT
This sequence comes from Chlamydiota bacterium, assembly GCA_016866575.1. GTDB lineage: Bacteria > Chlamydiota > Chlamydiia > Chlamydiales > VGMA01 > VGMA01. The sequence continues at coordinate 9,071 of VGMA01000041.1, read as the reverse complement.
GATCAAGATCTGGAAATCTTGCTTTTTCATAGCAATAAGATTGGTAGGTTCTATACATTTTATAGTAGCATTGCGATGTTTTTCATTCAAAAGCGCCATCTCGCCAAAGTATTCTCCAGCGCCTATTGTTGCAATTACTTCTGATTTATCACCTACTTCTTTAAGGACCTGTACTTTACCACTTACGATAATGTATAAATAATCGCCGATATCTCCTTTTTGGAATACCGTTTGATTGGCTTCATAGTGCAAATGGGTCATGCCCTGGAGCATGTCCATTTTAAACTGTACTGGTTCTGCAGGTATGATGATATCTAAAAGCCATGAAAGAGCAACTTTGAGTTTACGGCTAAAGCCCGGAAGCTTTACCCAATAAACAGCGCGCCAAAAAAGCCAGGCTATAAATCCTGACATTTTGATTTTGCCAAACATCTCTACTACAGCGCTTCGATGACCCAAAGCGGCCATCATACCTAGGGCTTTGAAATGGAATGCTTTCATAGGGGCTTTTGTAATAGATGCATAAAGATTATGCGCTAAACACTTAGCTTCTCTAGTAGCAAACTGGGCCGTGGCAGGAGCATATCCGGTTTCAGTTGAGCTAGTAGGAACGGCAGCTGCATCACCTAGAGCCCAAATATTTTCAGTGCCTAGTACTCTTAAAAATTCATCAGTTTTGACTCGATCGTTCCATTTTTCTAAAGGCAGAGCTTCAATTAAAGGGTTTGCAGAAGAGGGTATTGTAGAAACGATAGTATTAGCTGGAATCCTTTCACCAGAATCTAGTATCGCTTCGTAAGGAGTCGCAGAGGCAAGTCTTTGCTCAAAGAGGATTTTCACACCTCGCTTTTTTAAAATCTTTTCAGCGTAGAGGCTTAGTGATGGACTAAGTTCTTTATCCATTAAGCGAGATTTGCTGTGAATGAGTATAACATTTACATCATCTTCAGAAATAGTTTTGTACTTTTTGATCTCTTTGCGTATGAAGTCATTAACTTCAGCTACTACCTCTACCCCGGAAAATCCACCCCCTGCAACTACTACTGTAAGCATTTGCTTTCTCATCAAAGGGTTTTCTTCAATAGCAGCTACTTCCATAATATCTATTAAACGATTGCGCAGCAAAATTGCATCGGAAAGAGTTTTAAATCCAAGGGCATGCTCTTTTAGTCCACCTGGCGCATAACGAAAATCGGTGACATTCCCTAGAGCAATGATGAGATGCTCATATTTGATTTCCAAATTTTTATGGTTGAAATTGGGGCTTAGCGTGATGGTTTCATTGACGATATCGATATCGGAAATTTCACGAATATAGATGCTTACATTGGGCAGTAAGTTTCTTAAGGAGTTAACAGAGTCCGTCACTCCTATTGAACCGCCGATGATCTCGCTCAACATGGGTTGATAGGTGAAGTAGTTTTCTCTACTCACTAAGCAAAGTTCGTATTCAGGGCATTTTTTGAGCAATTTTTGTAAGTACTTGGCGGCGTAGACGCCGGCGAATCCTCCACCGAGGATCACTATCCGTTTTTTATCCATACCTTATTGCTTATCTATTTTTTCTCTTTTAGTACACATGCAAATGTAATAAGAAAAAAACAATTATAAAACCCTCAAAAAGAGGTTTTTAAGAATTATTCTTGTAAAGTTTTCCGGGTCCTAAGAAAAAAATCGAACGGACATCTTCAACAACACTTAAAGTTGCATAGACAGGGAAATAGCAAGAGAGTTTTTTTAGCCACCAAGATTGGTCGTGTAAAGTGAGGTGAAGCTCTTCTTCTATTTGATCTCCAAAAGTTTCAGGCTGAAAAAAAATCTGAAAAAAAGCCCCTTTTTTTGTTCTTTTGGAAATGTTTTTTAGTGTTTTATCGATAAGATTTTCGGGGATGTGTTCAAGCACATCGCAGCAATAAGAAAAACTTGCTTTAGGTAAAGAGGGGGGAAGATCCCATAAAGGTGCTTGTACAAATGATAGACGATCTTGGTAAAGAAGCATTAAGGGGATGATTTGGGGATTTAGGCAGTTTGGCGCTATATCTACTAAAGTAACGCTAAGACCCTTTTCTAAAAAACCGCTAGAGCACATACCTGTGCCAGCGCCATAATCGATGATGTGGTCTTGCTTTTGGATCTCTTCAGCAAAATAGGAAAAAAAGATCTCTTGAGCTTCTAATCCGGGAGAAACTTTTCTGTAGGTGTCGAGTGCCCACATTTTTGTATATTTTTCTTCTTCTGTCAAAGCAACTCATTTTCTAAAGTTATCTTCTATGTATACGCTTTTTCAAAAAAAAACATCAATTTAAAGTAAGATGTTTTCTTGAGCTGCTTTTTCCAATAGGTTGATCCTTTTCCAAGAGCCAAGTTTAAATCTTAAAAAGACGATCAAGCATGCAAGTGTGGAATAAAGAATCCAAACCCCAAAAGCATAGTAGACATGCGCTGAAGGAAGAACAACAAAGAAATACGTAGGAGCGATCATAAGCCCCCAAACAGCAAGTGTTCCCGCAATAAGCAAAAACATCGTATCTCCAGCAGCAGTTAACATTCCATTGATGCTCCAGCGGAGATTTTCGAAGAAAATATACACACATACAAAGATAAGACTTGTTTTGATCAAACCCTTGATCTCCTCTAAAGAGGTTGAAACATTTGCAAGATCAAGTCCTTGCTCAATTGCATGCGGATTATTAAAAAACCAGTTGATGAGAGGGTCTGGAATAATGATCAGTATCACCACAGTAACAAGAAAATACCAAAAAGAGAGTTTAAAAGCAGAAGTTAAGACCGTGTGTACATTTTCGTTTCTTCCTGAGCCGATAAGATTTCCGGTAACAGCAATGGTTCCTTTCTCAAGGCCCCAGCCAAAGAAGAGAAATAGAATTAAAATACTTTGGCAAACGCTTGCAACTAAGATGTGGACAGGGCTAATAAGGCTCATCATCTTATAAAAAAGAGCCCAGCCAAATAGTTCAAACATCGTGAACATAGCTGGAGGAATACCCACTTTCAAGCTTTTTCTAAATAAAGAGGGATAGATTTTGTAGTCGTTGGTGTTGAATTCTACTTGGTTTTTTTCTCTTAAGAAGCAGTAGAAAAGAACAATTACTTGAACAAATGTTCCAAGCCCAGTAGCAACTGCTGCTCCCACAACACCCATTTCAGGAACAATTCCCGGTATTCCAAATATAAGCACCGGATCTAAAGCGATATTTACAATATTTCCAAGCAGTGCAAGCCATTGCATGATTTTCGTTTTCCCTCTACCGACATAAAATCCGCCAATTGCCGGAACAAGGGCATAAAGAGGGCCTGCGTACATGAAATAGCTAAAGTACTGCTGTTCTTGCAAAGTTTGTGTTGTATCACCGTAAAAAAGGTGCACGCCCCAGATCGCCATAGGAATAAAAAAGAAGCAGGAGGCTAAGCAGATCCAAATCATTTGCCAGACAGGACGCCCAATTTTTTTATGCTCTTTTGCTCCGTTATACTGCGCAACAAAAACCTCTGACATTGTAGCAAGGGTCATCCAGCCGAGGATAAATCCCCAAGCAAGAGTTCCTGCTTGTGCAGAAGCGTTTAAGGCTGAAGGGGAGTAATAGGCTAGAAAGATTCTATCCACAAATAACATAACAGCCAGTGATAGAAAACTGACCATCATAGGAAATGAAACTTTCCACAATTCTTTGATTTTTCCGCTTTGAATATCTGACATATATGATCTGAAAATAGGCTCCGAATAAGCGAAGTATACACTTTTTTCATTCTTTTTCTCAAGAATGTTGCATAAAAATCGGAAATTTAGTACGCTTATCAGCATCTTCTTCGGGGGTCTAGCTCATTTGGTAGAGCGTCTGATTTGCATTCAGAAGGCGAGGAGTTCGAATCTCCTGACCTCCAATCCTCGCGGTTATAGCTCAGTTGGTTAGAGCGCGACACTGATAATGTCGAGGTCCCAAGTTCAAATCTTGGTAACCGCACACTGTGCATAGAGGTAATATGCAAGTTCTCTTATTGATCTTATCTCTTTATACAGCTTGTTTCGCCTTCTCTAGCGAATACAAATTTGAAATTTCTCATACATCTCAGAAAAAAATCTACGAGCTTATTACAACAATAGCTGATACCCCCGCTCCACTTCTTATTTGTAATTTATCTAGAATAAATCAGTTAAAAAATGATTTGCAGCAATTAGAGCCTTTGCAGTTTCTTGCTTACATCTTTAATAGCCCCTATTTAACTTATGAAATGGAAAAAATTAAAGGCTGCTCATCCAAATATGCCCCTCAAAAGCAGGTCTTTGCAAGCTTTTGCTTCAAGAGGATTTTGAAGAAAAGATTTCAGCTTTTGCTTCATTTATTAGGGCTGATCTAAATAAAACTCAAGAAAGCCTTGCTCTTTCAGCTTCTATGTGTAAAAAAGAAGACTCCAGCGAGTGTTTTCGTCCGTTTTTTGATTTTCTTATAGATACTGGCTCTCAAAAACAAAGACTTGTAAAATAATAATTTCATATTTGCTATGGTGAAACCATGAGCAAGAAAATGGAAAAATCGCTAAAAATCGCCTCCAAAGCCTTAAGAAAGGCTTATCAAGAAAGCATTTCATCTCAAGTCTATTATAATAAAGCTCTTGAAAAAAAAGAAAGAGCTGAGAAAAAGTTAGAGATGCTTAAAGAAATTTATCGCTCCCTAAAGGTCTCTCTAGGAGAATAATAAACATTATCTGATTATCCTTATAAATTAATTACTTTAAATTTATTAAAATTTATTTTATAATTAATTATATTTTTAAATAATAAAAGGGTAATTCTATGTATTTAAATCCTAACTCTTCAGAAGATCGCAACCTAACTTGCTTATTAGGGATACCAGATGACGATAGCGATACAGAAAGCCCAAACACCTCAAGAGAGTCTTTATCTTCTGATTTATCTTCAAGCAGTGATAAAACGGCTGTGGTATTCAAAGGAATTGATCTTGTTTTGCCTTATAAAAATTTTTCAAAAGAGCGTCTTTATGACACTTTTACCGGCAGAGCTATACGCGCCCACAACATCATTTCTGAAATAACCAAAAAGAGTATCCTTTCAGTAGAAGATTTAAGAAGTATTAGATTTTTAGGGTTTGAATATGCTGATTGCATCAAAAAAGCAAGAGAATGTGGAGAATCAGAAGTTGATGCTTTTGAAGAACAAACAGCAGATAGCATGGCGGAAACTTTTCTCTCAGTTTGTGATAGACTAGATCATCCTATGGATGAAAGTTCTCTCAATAAAAAAGCTCCTTTATTCGACGGAATCAGTAAGATCGAAAGATATCCACCAAGAGAAGGTTTAGGAAGATGGACTTCATCCGCTATAAGCGCCTACAATTCTATTGCAGATTTATCAAAAAATAGCATTTTGACAAAACCTCAACTTGAGCTTATCAGGGCATCTGCAGTTACATACTTAGAATCTATCAAATACGCTGAGGCAGAAGAAGGGGGTACATCTTTAAAGCAATTCAAAAATCATACCCTTCTGTTTGTGGAACAGGCGATAGAAGAGACAAATGAAACCATAGACAATCCTCGTAAGGAGATAGAAAAACCGAAATTCATTCCTAAAGAGCATTCTTTAGGTGAGCGAAAAATAAAGCCTAAGAATAAAGATAGCTCTACGCAAACGGCACTTGATGAAAGTTTCTTAACAGGAAATAGCAGATTTGATGAAGTTTCAAGTCTCTCTTCTTCTAGTGTGAAGATGCAAGTAAGTCCAAAACATGAGACAAAAAATGTGATCATGGATGGAATTTCTACTATTCCATACTACGAAATGGATGACAAGATTACTGATCAAGCCGTTTACGATATGATCGAAAGCTATAATCAGCTAGGTGTGATTGCTGAAAGATCAACTGATGCATTATCTCTTGAAGATGCAAAAACAATTCTAACCTTAGCTCATCAGTATATGCTTTCTAAACAAGAAAGCTTCCAAAGTAGAGGTTGGAATAGAACGTGCATGATTGGTGAAATCTATCAATCAAACGATCCAAATGAAAATATATGGTGGCATATGCATAAAGAAATGACACCGCATGTATTAAAATTAGTGAATCAAGCAAAAGATCGCGTGGAAGCTCAGCAATTAGATCCGGCTCTATCAAAAGGACTTGCAAATGTTTCTCATTCGATCAAAAAGTACAATGAAAGGCTCATAAACGTTCTTGAGCATTCGAATGTCCTCAATTTTGTATCGGTAAGACATGAAGTAGAAAGAGAGATTTACGGAAACTACTAATAAAAGTGATCCTATAGATTTCTTCAGCGCTATATCAAATAAGATATAGCGCTTTTTTATTTTTATTTTATTACCAATCGATTTTTTAAATAAATAGATCTTGTTTTTCTATCGATAGTTTATTAAAATCCTTCCCATGAAGAAATTGAATTTAACTTTATTTTTTATTGTATCGTTGACATCTAGTTTGTTTTGTAAGAACCGTGATATTCAAGAAGAGATAGTAGAAGATTCTTCTGAAGAGCCATGTGAGCATCTTATGTACAAAGGTAGTATCAAAGAGCCTGATAGCGTTTCTGTAGGTCCTTACATAGCAAAGAAGGGTGCAGGAGCTAAAATCACCATCCGTTTCTAAGAGGTGGTATTCAATTTAGCCGCTTTTTTAACAAAGCGGCTTTTTCAGCTAACCAATTTTTTAGATTAAACTGTATCTGAGGCTTTAGCCTGGGGAATGTATCCTTGCTTTAGCTCTTCGCGATAATATAGCGATAAACCTGAAATTACGATTGCAGTTGAGCAAAGGATGTATACAGAAGGGGCCGTTCCGAATATTACCCACTCATGGATGGAGGCAAATAACGGAGAAAAAAGGCCAAAGAAGGAGAGTAAAGTAGCGGTATAGCGTTTTAAAAGGATGCCGTAAAGGTTGTAGCAGAGTATGTTTGATAAAAATGTAAGAGTCAGTAGTACTAAGGTAAATGGGGTAATCATCGACATTGTCAATGGAATCGGATTCCAGGTGTCAACGAAATAGGAGGTAATCAAGGCTAATATACCGCCGAAAAGCATGCTGAAGCCGTTTGCGAAATATGGAGAGATTTCATCATTTTTCACGACAATTCTTAATAAAATCCAACCATACACAGAGAAAAACGCTGCTGCAGCGATTGCAAGTTCGGGCCAAGAAAAGTAGAGAAAGCTACCAAAGGCATCTTCAAATGAGGATTTTTCAAGAAGTGCGGGTACAAATCCACACATCCCGATCAATATTCCTAAAATTTTGACCTTGCTGATCTTTTCTTTAAAATGGATATAGGATAATACAGCCGCTATCATCGGAGATAGAGAGTAAAAAAAGCATGTTTTAGCAGCGGAAAGGCGTATTAGGCCCCAAAACTCTAAAATATTCGTTAAATAGATGCTGCAGATCGATAAGAGCGCTAGCGCAACAAAAGAGCGGCTAGAAAGATTTTTTGGCAGTTTTCTTCTCAAAAAGAGCCATCCAACCAGTAAGCATCCGGCAAAAGCCATCCTAATGCCTGTTAAAAAAATAGGTGAGCTGTATTGAAGGAGCCATTTCCCTAAAGGAAAGGCCATTGACCAGGTGGCAAATAATCCGATAATAACAAAAATATGCATATAGCCTGCTAGTTTATCAACTACTTTGGTTAAAGTCTATCTTCTAAAATTTCTTCGCGCATCTTTTTCATAAACGATATCATGAATTGAAGATTGTGGATCGAAGCTAAGGTGTAAGCTGTCATCTCATGAGCCTTAAATAGGTGGTGAAGGTAGGCTAAAGTATAGTTTTGACAGGTGTGGCATGGGCACGATTGATCTACAGGCATGTGGGCATTTTGAAAAATTCCTCTAGTGACTTTGACAGTTCCCATAGAGGTCAATAAACTGCCATGGCGGGCAGCTTTTGTAGGATATGAGCTATCAAATGTGTCAATCCCGAGAGGAATGCATGCAGAAAGAGAATCTAAATCAGCAATCCCTAAAAGATGGTTGGGTTTATCTTCGGGAATATGCGGCATAAGAGCTGTTAGCATTTTCACCATCTCCGGCTTTGTTTTGCCCATGCTGCCCCCTATGGCAAACCCGTCAAAGGAAAGTTTACTAAGATGGTTAGCACTGAATTTTCTTAGCTCGTCGTCAACTCCGCCATGAACTACGGCGTACATGGCCTGGCCGTTTGGATTTTTTAAATGCTCGTCGAGAGAGCGCTTCTCCCAGCGATGAGTCCTCAATAAAGAACTATAGAGCACTTTAGGATCGATATGGTAAGGCGGCAGTTCATCAAAAGGAATAATGATGTCAGCGCCAATATTTTTTTGCGCTAACACGGAACTTTCAGGGGTTAAAAGAATTTCTGATCCGTCGCGGTAGGAGCGGAAACGGACACCTTCTTCTGTGATCTTGAGTACGCTCGAGCCTATTTTCTTCTTTCCTTGGCTTTTTAGTTCACTAGCTACTGATCCATAAGCTAGACTAAAAACTTGAAATCCTCCTGAATCGGTAATGATCGGTTTTTTTCTACCGATGAACTTATGGATCCCGCCTGCGTTTTTGATTACTTCTGTTCCCGGTTGGAGCATCAAATGATAAGTGTTGCAAAACATCAAATCCAACCCCATTTCATCGATCAAAGTATTGTCGACCGCTTTTAAAGCGCCGTTTGTTCCTACTGCTACAAAGCTTGGAGTTTCAATAATACCGTGTGGTGTATGGATCCTTCCAACCCGGGCCCTCGATTTTTTGGATGTGTGAATGAGTTCAAAATGGAACGTAGAGGTAGATATCATGCTGTTTTCCTCGCTAGCTTAGCAAAAGGGCTCATCAAAACAAGAGCCAAAAGTTTGATCGAATAACTGACAAAAATGATGTCAAACATAGAGTGTACAAGCCCGTAAAGGGCAAAGTAAGAAAATGCGGCGGTGTCTATAAACTGACAAACTGCTGCAGATATAATCATTGTGAAAGGAAGGGGTAGATGTTTTCTCAATCTAGAAAATAACTCTACATCGAGTCTTTGCATGATAAAGAAAATCACAAAAGAGGATAA
>VGMA01000040.1 GCA_016866575.1 Chlamydiota bacterium | reverse complement strand
TGATGGTCTTTTGGTTCGTGACATGCATAAGGTTTTGATGTCACTTCTTTTAGCATCTAATGCAAGGCATTTGATCGCCAATTCTTCAGGTAAAAATTGCCAAAGTTACTTTATAGATTTTCAGACATATCTTAGAGAAATTGTGGAGCATGTCGACTATAAATCTCTGATTGACAATCCTCCTGATGATCCCGATCATTTTTTACACGCTACATCGACCATGATCCACTCGCTGTGCTTTCACTATTTAATCCATCAAATAGAATACAGTAGCAGCTATGAGCTATTTGCTAGAATCATGGAGCATACACCTAAAGCCGGTGCTCAAGACAGTCACCTCAATCCACTTTCATTCTGGAATGAGTTGATTGAAGAGCATGAGGCTTTATACACAGAATTGAAGCATTTTCCTAGCGGTCCGCTATTCAAAGTACTTGATATTTTGAAAGATCAAGAAGAGAACTTGGCATTTGATCCTTACTTAGATCAAAGTAGGCCTAGTTTGCTCTACCATATGCACTATAAGCAAGAAGAGGCTGGTTGTTTACGCTTTCCTTGCCCAACGAAACAGTACTTTATCGATAAAGCAGATTTATTAGAGGAATTTAAAGCCACCTTACGTCACTTAGCAGACAGGCGTCAAGATGAAAAGATCTTGATGATCAATTTGCAAGATCGAACATCTTGGCAAGAATTTGCCCGTTGCAAAGTATTAGAAGATATCAAAATGGATGCAGAGTTTCAGCATTACATGCAATATACAAACCTGCCAAAAAACACTGCGTATTATTTACAATCAGATATTTATGTAACAAATAATGATGCAAAGGATTTTAAAGATGTTCTTTTAGAGCAGGTTTCTAGTGGATCAGAATGTGGATTTATCTTTCCAAATGGCGTTGAAAAACGGGATTTAAACTCTTTTGCTAATAGCTGCATAAATTTGATCCACGAGCACTTTTTTGGCAATAAACAGCTTTTATCAAGAAAAAACCGCCTAGATTTTATCGAAATCTTTTACCAGTTTTTCATGTTGAAAATGATCGATCAAATTAGCCCGAATTGGGTAGGTTTTGTTTGCAAAGATGGAGCGGATGTAAGCTCGGTGCAAAGCGGAGGCTTTTACGCCTTTATCAAAATGATGAGCAAACAAAATCAGTGGACTCAAGAGGATAAAGATTTTTTACGTACGATGTTCTTTACACCGGCTCTTTTGATTCGTGAGCGTGTAGTAGACATCCAGAGATTTTCAAGAACTATCAGTATGCTTAGCGTAGTGATGGGAGGGCTTGAAGGAAAAAAAGAGAGCATCGTTTCCGCTTTCAATCCGCTTTTTTCAGAAAAGTTTTTTGATCGATTGGATGTAAAAAAATAAAAAGCCCGAAGAAATGACCTCGGGCTCCCTTTGGACAAGGATTGGTAATCTATCACTTCTTAAGAGAAAAGGGCTTTTCAAAAGAAGTTATTGAATTAAGATATTGTTAAGTTAATGGAAAGTATTTTTTTTGTAAAGTTTAATTTAAAGAAAGATCGTCAGGTATGGATGCCATTGAAGAATATTTTCCTCCCATTTTTTCTAAAACGGTTTGCCAGAGTAGATCTCTAGGTGTATCAAAAATGAGCTCTTTGGTTCCTGGATAAGCAATCCATTTTCCTTGCATAATCTCTTTTTCTAACTCTGTAGCTAGCCAGCCGATGTAACCGAAGCATAAATAGATTTTCTTGCAACTTTCATCATCTAAGCAATCTTGTAAAAATTGAATATCTCCACCTAAATAGACTTGGTCGATCACTTTTAATGTCTGTATGGGATGGTTAAGAGATGTATGCAAAATCATCATTTGCCCCGGCTGCATTTTTCCGCCGCAGAGGGTTGTAATTTTAGGGTGGCTGAGGTCTGGGAGTTGATTATTCTCTTCGGGCAGTTCTACTGAGATCGATTTATTGATCATAAGACCAAAAGATCCTGCAGCAACAGAGTGCTCGCAAAGCAAAATAACGGCTCTTTTATAGATTGGATCAGTATGAGCTGGTGTTGCTACAAGGAGCGTTCCAGAGCTAAGAAGATGGGATGGGTGGTTCATTATTTCTCTATTTGGTTATTGAGTTCTTCTATGTAGTAGTTAACATTGTTTTGCAAGCTGCTAAGTTCTTCTTTAAGGGCTTGCAGATTTTTCCAAAGATCTGGATTGTCTATAAAGCTTTCTTGGTTATCAGTGATTTCTGCTCTTCTTGCTAGATCTGTAATTCTACTCAAACAAGCGTTAATCGACTTTGATTCTTGATCGATGTAGTATCTAAATGCTTCGGGATTGTTTAGTTTAGAGTATGCAGCCAGCCTTTCTTCTCTTGAACGCTGCCAGGTTTTATTGTAGGAAAACAAAATGCCGTAGTTATTGATATCGTCCATCAATCGATTGATTTTACTCATTGCAGCTGAGACTTGAATGTAGAGATTGTCATCATCAACTAAGCGGCCTATTGTACCTTTTCCTTGGTTGATAGAAGATGATATATCAGACAAATTGGCCATAGTATTGGACAAGTTGCCTGCAAAATTGGTATCTACAAGCTCTTGAATGATGAAATTGCTATTTTCAACTGCTTGGTTAACGGTGTCAATAGTTGTGTGGATCTGTTCGATAATTTTCGTGTCATTAACACTTTTCACAGCGATTGAAATTTCATTAGATGCATCGCCAAAAGAGCGTATCGAAGAGCCTAATGTGTCGCCATATTCATCAATCCAAACGATGACTTTATCGAGTGTTTCTTCTACTTTACTCGATAGATTGGCAAGTTCATTGAATGCGCTTGTCAAGAGATCTCCTGATTCTGCATAGACAGGTGTTGATGAGCTAACTACTATAGGTTTTGCAGTTTTGGCAAGAGGTTGAGGAATAATATCGACTTGCTTTTCTCCTAAAAGGCCTGAGGTGGATATGGTGATTTTATCTGTAGTAAAGATGGTGACATGGGAGTCGATATGTAATGTGACTAAATAAAAGTAGACTTGCCCAAAACTATTTTGCCGATTTTCTCTAGCTTGAGGAATCTGTTCAATAGAGTGTACTTCACCAATAGGGCGTCCTGCTAGTAAAACTCTTGTGCCTATATTGATGCCATTGATATCTACAAAATGGACTTTAATGATTTGTTCACCATTTCCGATTCCTGGTCTGATGAAGAAGATAATGCCTACAATCAGCGAGCATGCTGTAACGACAAATAGCCCGATTAACATGTTTTTGATCTGATTAACCATTCTTTTTCCTCATCATATTTTTGTAATCATGCCCTGTGATTTTATTAAAGAAATCAACGGTAGGATGGCTGATTTGCATAAATTTGTCTGTTTCTTCGACATACAATATTTGCCCATTTTCTATAAGGGCTATTTTGTCTGAGACATAAAGAGTTGTCGTAGGATCGTGAGTAACAACGATACTTGTCGCTTTTAAATCGTTTTGGATTTGCACTATCAATTCATTGATCATCGAACCTGTCATTGGATCAAGCCCAGTTGTAGGCTCATCATAAAAAAGATACTGGGGTCTATAGACGATAAGTCTTGCTAGAGAAGCTCTTTTTTTCATCCCTCCAGATAGCTCAGAGGGCATCTTATCTTCAACATCATTGAGACCGACTCTTTTGAGTGCATCGTGAACGAGCTCTTTGATTTCTTCTTCACTTTTATCTGTATGCTCTTTTAAGTAGATGCCGACATTTTCCCCTATCGTAAGGGAGTCAAAAAGAGCTGACGCTTGAAAAAGCATTCCTGTGTTGGAAAGTTTGGAAAGTTTTTCTTTTTCACTAAGTTTTGTCACCTCTAACCCATCGATCATGACACTGCCGCTGTCAGGGGGTGAAAGGCCTAAAACGCTCCTTAAAAAGACACTTTTCCCTGAGCCTGAAGCTCCAACAAGAACAAGTGTTTCTCCTGCTGCTACATCGAGATTTATCCCTTTGAGAACCTGTAAAGAACCAAAAGATTTGAATAAGTTGCGGATTTTGATCATGACATCCACCTATTCCATTGATCACGAAGCATGTTTAGACCGAGGGTGAGAACGAAATTAGAAAAAAGGATGGAGATGTAACAGATCACTACCGCAGATGTTGTAGATGTACCGACCCCTTTAGCTCCACCTGTTGTTGTAATCCCTTTATAGCAGCAAATTGTGGAAATCAAAACTCCAAAAATAAAGGATTTTGTAAATCCTATATAGAAATCAAATAATTCCACATAGGTAGGGATTGGATCAAAATAGGTCGTAGGAGCCATTTGGAAAAAATAGACAGAGATTACATAACCTCCAAAAATACCCATTACAATACAAAAAACAGAAAGCAGGGGAAACATCACTGTTCCGGCAATAAAGCGAGGAGCGACTAAGTAGCGGTAAGGGTCAATACACATCGATCTTAAGGCATCAACTTGCTCTGTTACTTGCATAGTGCCAAGTTCAGCAGTCATAGCAGCGCCTACACGTCCTGTTACCATGAAGCCAGTAATAAGAGGTCCAAGTTCAGTGAGCATAGCTTTTGCAACCATTAGACCGGTAACAGATGCAAGTCCTTTATCTTGAAGTTGATAAAAAGATTGCGCTGCTAGCACCAAACCAGTTGAAAAGCCAGCTAAAGCAACAACAGATAAAGAGAGAACGCCTACTGCATAGAGCTGATCGCGGATGAGATCCCAACCTGGGGGTTTACGCAACGTAACCCAAGTGACAGAGCCTATCAAGGTGATGTATTCACCTAGTGCTATCAGAAAAGGAAAATTGTTTGTAAAAAACGCTAGCATACAACCTATAGACCCTTAGGCCGGATACTAGCGATAGACCTATTTAATTTCTAGCTCATGTTTATCGAACCGCTCATCGCCTTGCTTACTTCATCGATGATTTTGTTCGTAATATTGAGTATTTGGTCGATTTCTTGGTAGATTTCTCGATCTTCAGAATCGATTTCATCGATTTTTTTCTTGATCTCTTCTATTTTCCCTTGCTGCAAGGAGATGCTGCTATCGCAAAACTTTTGTCCTATTCCGACAGATTGAGTAGCTGCTGAGCTGATCCCTTCAAATACACCTTTGTAGTCAGCAAGAAAAGCGCCGCCGATTTGCAAAGCCCCGGCACCTATGCCGGCAATATGCCAGTAAGCTTGCTGTTTGTATTTATCGGCAAGGCCTTCATATTCATCTTTTAAATAGGATTTTTCAAAATCTCTTAGTGAATGATCGAGCTCTCTAAGAAGATCTAAAATATGGTTGATCGTTTCACGGAATTTATGGATAGATACTACGGCGTTTTGCGCTTGGGAGAAACCTTCAATTGCTACCATTTTTTATCCTCTTGTTTGTAAAGAGATGAGATTTTTCATCACTTGTTGTTGCTTTGCCAGTGCGATTTGGCAGTGTCGAATATCGTTATACATAGTCTCTGCTATTTGCATAGCTTGTATGGAAAGATGCTTAACAGTAGCATCGTCGAGCGCCAGCTCTTTTTTGATCATAGTAATATCGTAATCTAGAAGAGCAAGCTGCCTTTTCATCTCTTCAGAACCTATAGTGGCTGTTCCTGAAGCGACAGTAAACGCTGCGTTTGCGATCACTGCTACTAGATTTGTTAGTGAGTCAGGTACATTCCAAAAACAGATAAGAGAGCCTGCAATCCCAAGACCTGCGCTAGCTAAGCTGACGATAGAGGTGATTTCAGGGTGGACTTTGAGCTGAGCCATGATCGCTGTAGAAATCGAGGTAAGGCCTGATCCTATCATTAAGCTTCCTGCAGTCCATCCTAGCGGTCCGCCAAAAGCGAAAGCCGTACTGCCGACAAGAATAGCGACAGTTCCTAGCAAGATCCCGGCGACCATTTTAAGATAATCCCAAACGGTAGAATTTTGTACTTTTTGGGCAGCTTCAAGGAGCTTATTGGTTTCTAATTGCTTTTGGTGAATGATCCCTTCAGTTTTGAAAAGGATTTGCTGTTCAATATTTTCTTGCCGATTGACCTGGCACCGAAATAAAATCGTTGCAAGCCTAGCAAGCTGAGAGGCGGTCATTTCCTCTTTTATGGGATCCTCAGGTAACACAAGTTCTATTCGCGTAGGGATAAAGGGGGGATCTATTGCTTTAGATTGAGTAAGGCAATCTTCTATATTTGCTTGGTAGGACTTAGAAAATGAGGGTTCAAGCTTTTGCAAGCTATCGACTCTTGCTACTTCGTAGACCATAACTGCTCCAGAACAAGAATTTTTTGTTTGAGGGGCTCTTCGCTTTCTGAACACCGTTCTTTGCTAGCTGATAGCGCTTTTAAAGCTTCTGGTATGTGTTTAAGAGATAAAAAGCACTCAGCTGCATGAAAATGGCAGTGAGGATTTTCTTCATCAAGAAGACAGCACATGCTCCAAGCTGTTAAGGCATTTTGATAATCTTGCTTTGCTTGTAACACAGCTCCAAAAGCCCACCAGTATTTTTTTTCTAAAGATTCAGCGACGACTAATCTGCGAAAAATGATTTCTGCTTGATAAAGATCACCTGTTTGATAAAGGCTAAATCCTAATGAGTAGAGTAGGGCAACATCTTCTTTCGTCAAATCAGGAGGCCCAAAATCGCTTTTCTCTAGCTCATGCAGCGCTTTTTTAACAAATTCGGTGTGGATCATCTTCGTGATAATTGGTTGTGCACCATGGTTCTACTTTCATTATGTTTAGATTTTTCCATTGTCATATCTGATACAAGCTTGTAGAGTTCAATAAGTACTTGAAGATTTCTTGCAATGGTATCGATCGCTCTTTGGTCTCTATTTTGAGCATTTCTGAACTGATCGATGATTCTGATCGCTTGGTCTCTATCTACACGAGAAAAATCTAAAGATGCAGGTATAGGGCTATCAAGAGTGCCCATCAAATCAGGGTAGTCCTCTTTTAAGCTTTCCCAGCATTGATGCAATTTTTCTTTTCCTTCCTCTAACTTGCGTAAATCGACAACGTCCAATCCCTTTTCTCTAGCTAAGCGGATTTGTTCTTCGATGATAGATAAGTAGTGATTGATGGTAAAAAGACGAGATTCTTTGGTTTCTGATTCTTTTAAGCTTTTTGTCATCGTCTTATTGACGTGCTCGTCGAAAGCTTGTTGTATGTGGATATGATGCATAGGATTAAAAGTGCGCCAATCAAATTCAGACATAGAAAACCTTTTTAGTATGTAAACTTAAAGTATTACCCGCTGGCAATTTACGTAAAAACTGGTTTTTTTTCAATAGAAATAGCATGATTGTAAGAGTGAGAAAAAATACGCAGCAAATATATCAGCACCTTTGTTCTGTGATTCCTGGAGGAGTAAACTCTCCTGCAAGAAGTTTCAAGCAGCTTGAAATGACCCCGATTGTCGTTCACGAAGCCAAAGGATCAAAAATCATTGATGCCGACGGGCGTGAATATATTGATTTTTGTGGATGCTGGGGAGCTTTGATCCATGGACATGCTCCTGATTTTCAAATGTTTAAAGGTGTAGCTTACGGAATGACCACAGAAATTGAAGGTAAGCTTGCTGAAATCGTCTTACAATCAGTTCCTTCTGTAGAAAAAGTCCGTTTTATGAATTCCGGGACTGAAGCTGTAATGACTGCTGTTCGAATGGCAAGGAAATTTAGCAATAAATCTCTTATTCTTACCTTTGAAGGAAATTACCACGGTCACGCCGATCTTGGCGATATTGCTGTCATACCTTATAACGACAAAGAAGCTTTTAACCATTTTGTGAAGATGCGAGGACAAGATATTGCAGCGATTTTGATCGAGGCGATACCTGCAAATATGGGTGTAGTTCTTCCAGAGTCAGATTTCATTGAAGCAATAAAAGATAGTGGTCTAATTTTGATTTCTGATGAAGTAATCACCGGCTTTAGAATAGGGGGGATGAAAGGGGCTTCTCATCTACTTGGCTTAAAGCCTGATCTAATCACTTTTGGTAAAGTGCTAGGAGGTGGATTTCCTGTGGGAGCTGTTGGGGGCAAAAGGCAGATCATGGATCTTTTAGCGCCGATTGGACCTGTTTTTCAAGCTGGGACTTTTGCTGGCAACCCTATTACCATCACAGCTGGAATCGCAGCCTTAGAAAAAGCAAAACAGAGGGGTTTTTACGAAGAACTTGATAGCAAAACTGCCCGTTTTTTAAAAAAAATTAAGCAAGGCAATATCGTCCATATCGGTTCTATGTTTACCATATTTTTTCAATCGCCTGAAGAGTTTACCCCATTTTTTCATTATCTTTTTGATCATGGAATCTTGTTTTCACCCTCACCTTTTGAAGCAAATTTTATATCTTCCGCGCATACAGAGGATGAGTTAGAATATGTAGCAAATACAATTAACGAATATTTAGAATGTTATACATGTTCATCGCCCTTTTTAGTATCGCAATCCTATTGATCTCTATTTGGCTTTTTCGCCAAAAAGGGATGATCTCTCAAGATGCACAAGAAAAAATGTTTCAGCAAAAACAGTTTATAGGAGCTGAAGGAATCGCTAAAACAGACCTCAAGCCTTCAGGATACGTTGTGATCAATCATGAAAAGCATCCAGCAATTTCAGATGGTCCATACATTAGAGAAGGGGAAAAAATCCACGTCCTATTCCAAAGAGGAGAAACTTTGGTTGTAACTAAAAAGGAATAATTATGTCAGAATTTATCCATCTCATCTCGATTTTTGCAACTCTCGTAGTATTGTTTTTTATTATCGTATTCGGCCGCTTTATCAGTTTGTGGTTTCAAGCGTTCGTATCAGGCACTCCCATTTCTTTATTCAATATCTTTGGAATGAGTTTAAGAAAAATACCGCCAAGACTGATCGTTACTTCGCGAATCAATGCCTTCAAAGCGGGTTTAAAAGAGATTAGCGTATCAGATCTAGAGACCCACTATCTAGCTGGAGGACATGTTTCTGATGTTGTGCGTGCTTGCATTGCTGCCGATAAAGCGAATATTTCTTTGGACTGGAGAAGAGCTACAGCCATCGATCTAGCTGGAAGAGATGTTTTTGAAGCTGTAAAAACCTCAGTCAATCCTAAAGTAATCGATTGTCCTAGCGAAAAAGGGAAATACATATCTGCGGTTGCAAAAAATGGTATTGAGCTCGAAGTAAGAGCAAGAGTGACTGTAAGAACAAATATTATGCAGCTCGTTGGGGGAGCGACAGAAGAGACCATTATCGCTAGAGTAGGCGAAGGTATAGTCAATGCGATTGGTTCTGCATCTTCACACCACGAAGTGTTAGCCAACCCTCAAAGCGTTTCAGAATTGGTTTTAAGTAAAGGCCTGGATGCGCAGACAGCTTTTGAAATTTTATCTATCGATATTGCAGACATCAACGTAGGCTCAAATATCGGAGCGATACTGCAATCAGATCAAGCTTTAGCAGACATGAAAGTAGCTCAAGCTAAAGCTGAAGGAAGAAAGGCTATGGCCATAGCAGAAGAACAAGAATATAGCGCTAGAGTTAAAAAAGCAGAAGCAGAGATCCCTTTAGCTATAGCCAAAGCCTTTGAGAAGGGGAATCTTGGTGTTATGGATTACTACAAATTAGAAAATATGCGAGCAGATACAAAAATGAGAAGCTCATTTGCATTTGATGAGCATAAAGAAGAAAAACAAGATTGATATGGCAAAAGCCCCTAAAAATCCTGATCTCGAGGAGTTAGTCGATGGTGCTGCTCCTCAAATTCAAAAAAAAAATCGCAGGCAAGTTGAATTTGATTTACCAAAAAAAAGTAAAAAATTGGGTAAAAAATGGAGTGCTCGCGAAATATTTCTTATTAGGACTTTATTTAATCATTATCAATAAATACAAGTAATGTTACAATAATTGCGAAAAATATTAATTATTGGTGTTTATGTCTTGTGTAATAGATGGTATTCTCTCTGGTTGGATAGCTCCGCATGAAAAAGACCAAGTCCAGAGCTCTTATGATGATAGTATGAAATTTTTTACCGTTACAAGATATACGGGGGCCACGCAGCAACTTTTACAAAACACTGTAACGGGAGATTTTTATTACCCCGATTCAGATCAACTCGTAGCAATCAAATGTCTTTTAATGGCTATTGGAGCGCCGTTTTATACATTAGGCCGCGTGGCTTTTCATACCGGTAGAATTTTTTATTTAATATATAAAGTATTTGAAGAAGCGGTAATCAATTTCAAGCGTGACTTAGAAAGCAACGAAGAAGGGTGTTCTGCTTTTTTCAAAAGATTTGTAGTAGAGCTAATTCCCAACATATTTATAAAGGCTTTAGGTGAGCAAATATTTGAGTGCATCAAAGCCCCTTACTATGGACTAGGGATCTTTATCGCAGCATCAGTAGGATTTTTGCATGACCCTTACAAGGGTAAGATGGCTTTAGCCATAATCGAGCGTCACTGGAACTGGGATATTTCTAGAAGTGAAGATCCACGCATGCAAAAACAAGCGGCAAATATTTGTGCAGCATTGCAAAATTCAAGTGTTTTTTATTTAGCTTTCTGCATGCAACCTACTGGAAATGAACTTGATACAGTGGTTGATCTTCGAGGCGAAGAGGTTTTAAAATACAAATCAAAAATCCCGGCTCAACCAGTAAATAAAAATGATGGGTGCTGCTGTCTACCTATGTGTGCTTACGCATGTTGACAAGTCCTAGTACACAAAGAGGTATACCGGTTAGAACCATCAATCCGCCAGGTAGGAAATTTCCTGTTTTGAGAAAGCGGATCAAAAACATCACAGAAAGTAAAAAAACAGTGATGGTAGATGCGATTAGGGCCCATTTTTTTTCTCTGTAGAGGAAATGGCCAAAAATTAAAAGAACTAATGAGCTAGATAGCCCAGCTAGTAGAGAAATTAGGCTAAAGGCTTTAACCCATCCCATAACTCCACCAATAGCGACTAATAAGGCGTATGTAGCAAAAATGATTGCGAGGATCTTCATGCTACAAAGTATAAATTTTACTGTAATTTTTGTGAAATCTTTTCTATCCATTGCAGCATGGCAACATCTTCAGTATCGCTATGCTCTACGAGATCTTTTAAAAAAGTGTGAAGCATAGAATTTAAAGGTGCTTGTTTTTTGCACATAATAGCAGCTTCTAAAAGAGAGCAATTGGAAACAAAGGGAGCTCCAATGGGAGTAGAGAGAAAATAATGGATCAATCGGACATTTTCATCTGATTTTAAAAAATAGCTATCGCGATCAAGCTTACGAACATCACTTGCAAATTTTTTTATAAAATCTTGATCTTCAATTAACTGCTTTTTTTTCATGATCAATTCAATGTCATCTCTAAAGATGCAGAGATCTTTTTTAAGTGCCTCAATATCAAGATTCATATTTTTACTCACTTTCGATTAGTTTCTATAATATTACAATGAGTTTTTTAATTAATTATTCCAAGTTCATTATTGATATTTAACTTTAATCATAATATTATTTATCCTCTAATAATTAAAAATGAGATACTAATATGACTATTGGGCAGAAGCTAGTTTCAGATATGGGCGTCAGTCAAAAAGATTACGACCATTTTATCCTTGATTTAGATCAAATAAAAAAAGAATCAAATAGCTATGTAAGGCAAACAATGAAAGGAGAAGTAAGCGCTCATTACCTCACGACGTTTCATTCTCAAGAACTTGCTGACATAATGGAGGTAAAAATAGAAGATTTGTCTACAAAAGCTGTTGATTTTAAAACACATGTAGAACAGTTTGACCTTTATACACAAACATTGATCAATCGATTGGAAAAATCTGCTACTTGCCCTGAGAGTAAATATAGATATTGCGCTATCAAAAATCAGCTAAATACTATCCAAGATGAAATAGAAGTTCTTTATGTAGCTGTAGAAAAAAGCATAAAAATAGCTGAAAGGATGTTCTTCCCTAGATTTATTGAACTCAGTGATTCTCTTGAAGGTTTTTTATCTTCTAGTGCATTGAATTCTCCAAAATTTGTTAAACAAGAACTCTATCGATTTTGCCGAAAAATGAGTGCTATTACACTAGATATTGAAGATCAGATCCGTCTATCTAATCCAGACTTTGAGT
>VGMA01000039.1 GCA_016866575.1 Chlamydiota bacterium | reverse complement strand
CATGTTCGTAGATGATTTCAATCTTAGGGTGATGTTTTACCCTTTCTTGCATAATTTTTGAAGCGCGGAACTCATCTCTTCTCAAAACAACGTAGATTTTTGAACCAAATTTAGTTAAGAAAAGAGCCTCCTCACAAGCAGTATCTCCACCACCGATTACTACTAAAGGCTTGCCTCTAAACATCGGCATGGCACCATCGCAAACAGCACACGCTGTCACCCCTTTTTGCCAAAGCTCCCCATCTCTACTGCCCGGTACATCCACACGATTGGCGCGAGCTCCAGTACAAATAATCACTGAATCTGCTAAACAGTGTGTTTTTGTCCCTTTGATTTTGAAAGGACGCTCTGAAAAATCTACCTCTATGACATCTTCTTGAACAAGTACTGTTCCGAAACGGACTGCTTGCTTTTCAAATTTATCTATCATATCAGGACCCATAATGCCCTCTGGGAACCCTGGATAGTTTTCCACATCAGTCGTTGTCATAAGCTGGCCGCCTGGACCTTCCATATATCCTTTGAACATGACGGGCTCTAAATTCGCTCTCGCTGCATAGATCGCGGCCGTGTAGCCAGCAGGCCCTGATCCAATAATTACTACCTTGTGCTTTTTCATGGTTTCTCCTTGATCCCGTCCAGTATAAAAAAAAACAAGTTATTTGTAATCTGCCCTAGCAAATAATAACGAAGACCGTTACAATTCAAGGTACTTTCCAAGGGGGTGAAAGGATTTTAAGGTCTTAGGGGGGAGAGCCTTTTGAGAAATATTCGTATCAGCAATGTATCTAAGTGGAAAAATGGGACTCGCATCCTCGATAAAGTCCACCTTAATATTCCGTCCGGGGAATTTTTCGCTCTTTTAGGGCCATCCGGCTGCGGAAAAACTACGCTTCTTCGACTTATCGCCGGATTTGAAACCGTCGATAGCGGGGATATCTTTTTAGGTGAGCAGAATATTACCAATTTACCTGTTCACAAAAGAAGCATCAACATCGTTTTTCAAAATTATGCTTTATTTCCACACCTATCAGTAGTGGACAATGTAGCTTATAGCCTTGTGCTTTTGAAAAAACCTAAAGAAGAAATTGAATACAAAGTACATAAACTTCTTAACGCTTTTCATTTAAGTAGTCACGAAAATAAACTGCCAGCAGAACTATCAGGCGGCCAGCAGCAAAGGGTAGCTCTTGCTAGAGCGATCATTAACGAACCAGATGTGCTCTTATTAGATGAGCCTCTTGCAGCTTTGGATTTCAAACTTCGTGAAAAAATGCTTATTGAGCTTATTGAACTGCAAGATAAACTTTTAACTACATTTGTCTACGTCACGCACGACCAGCTTGAAGCCCTTACGGTTGCAGATCACATGGCGATCATGGATCATACGGGAAATATCGCTCAATTTGGCACGCCCAAAGAAATTTATGAATTTCCTCACAATTCTTTTGTAGCAAAATTTGTAGGTTCTACGAATTTATTTGAAGGAACGCTTTCTAATTTAGACGAAAACACCACCTTTGAACTCTCAGGTCTTGGCAATTTTCTTGTACACCTTGAAAGCAAAAAACCTTGGATGTCTGAAGGTTGTAAAGCGGTGATGAGCATACGACCTGAAAAAATCTTTATCTCTAAAAAAGAGATGTCAGGTTTTTCTAATACCGTAAAAGGGACTGTTCGCTCTATCGTCTATTACGGAAGATCAACACAATACACAATTTTACTAGAAAATGATCTCACGATTCAGGTTTTTGAGCAAAATGAGGAACATTTCTCTTTAGAAGATATCGATTATGACGACGAAGTATTCCTTTTTTGGCAAAAAGAAAACGTCGTTTTACTGGAGAGTTAAAAATGAATTTCTTTACCAAGCATGTTTCTAGAGAAATTCCTTTTGCCATAGGGATCCCTGCTTTGGTTTGGCAGGCGGTCTTTTTTTACATTCCCCTGCTACTGATTATTTTTTCCAGCTTATGGTCCCTCTCTACTGAGGGGATTTTTCAAGGGCTAACCTTGAAGAATTTTATTAACACCTGGGATTACATCTACTTAAAGATCGTTTGCAATTCACTTTATTTAGCAGTAAGCACAACCATCTTATGCCTGGGGCTAGCTTTTCCCTTAGCGTACTTCATTGCTTTTAGAGCAAAAAAACAAAAGAATTTACTTTTGTTTTTTTTAATGATCCCTTTTTGGACAAACTTCTTACTTCACATTTATGCTTGGTTTTTTGTTCTTGAAAAACAGGGTTTTTTAAATACCCTTTTAATCAGCCTAGGGATGATCGATTCTCCTTTGCACATCTTAAACACACCTTTTGCGACCATGTTGATGATGGTTTATTATTTTTTACCATTCATGGTATTGCCGATCTATTCATCCATGGAAAACATTGACCGCAATCTTTTAGAAGCTTCATTAGACCTTGGAGCCGGCTGGTTGCAAACAGTAGGAAAAGTGCTATTTCCCCTCTCTTTGTCGGGAATTCGCTCAGGAATTTTACTAGTTTACATCCCGGCATTTGGCGAATTTGTGATCCCTGAATTGATGGGCGGCGACAAGCAATATTTTGTAGGAAGTGTAATATCTCAATTTGTTTTAGGTAACCATACTGCACCTCTTGGTGCTGCATTTACGGTGATGAGCACCTCCGTACTTGTCCTTTCCCTACTTGCAATTTTTGTTGTCTTAAGAAAACTGGGTGAATTTTTTACTAGAGGTATTGCTTAATGCTCAGAAGATTACCTCTACCCTTATTTGTTTTGATGATCTATTTATTTTTGTATGCGCCGATCATCATATTGGTCCTTTTCTCATTTAACTCAAAAAGCTTTCCTGCTCCATGGCACAGCTTTACCCTTCATTGGTACCGCGAGCTATTTCAATGCACAGAGTTATGGCAATCACTAAGAAACTCTTTACTTGTTGCATCAACAGCTACTTGCACAAGCCTATTTTTAGGGGTATGCCTTATTTTCTTTCAATCTTCAGGTGGAAGAGTAAAGAAATTCATCCCTTTGTTTTATGGAAGCTTAGTAATCCCTGAAACCATTCTTGCAGTCGGACTGATTAGTTATTTTGCCATACTTCATATTCCTTTGGGTCTAGTTACCTTAATGATATCTCATACGGTAATAGGTCTAGGATTTTCTATACCTGTTCTTTTTGTAAGATATTTTCAACTTGATCCACGATTGAAAGAAGCTTCGCTAGTTCTTGGAGCATCTCCAATGCAAACATTTTTTAGAATCACTTTACCGCTGCTAAGACCAACTATTATAGCCTGTGGACTTCTTACCTTTGTCATTTCGTTTGACGACTTTGTTCTTTCCTATTTTTGCAGCGGTACAGCAGTGCAAACTCTATCAATCTATCTTGTTAACTCTTTAAGATTCGGTATTTCTCCTGTCGTTAACGCCCTTTCTGTACTTCTACTTGTCCTTACCACTATCCTTGCCCTTATTTTCTTTTCCCCTAAAATTCGTACGAGGATCTTTTAATGCCTTATAGACGCTTCATCCGATTTTCCTTTGTGTGCCTCTGTCTTTTAACGATTTTTACTCTCATTGCTATTTTAATACAGACCCCTTGGGAAAAAAAATATCCGGACGAACTCAACGTCTTTACCTGGGCAGATTACATCCCTCAAGAAATTGCAAATGAATTTGAAAAACAGACCGGAATACACGTCCATTTCCACTACTACTCATCCAATGAAGAGCTTCTTGTTAAAATGCGCTCTACTAAAGGGACAGGCTACGATCTACTGATCCCGTCTGATTACGCTGTAAAAATTTTAATAGACGAACATTTAATCAAACCCATCGATAAGACGAAAATAGACAACTTTCATCAAATCGCCCCTTTTCTTTGCAACAGACACTTTGACCCTAACAACAATTACAGCGTTCCAAGTCTTTGGGAGGTTTTTGGCCTAGGAGTAGATAGAGAAGCGCTTGCGTCTAATAAAGAAATTTTAGAAAAACCCTCTTTTAAACACCTTTTTCAGCCTACTTCTTATAAAATCACTATGACCCCTGATGTTGTAGAAGCTGTAGCTATTGCCTCTCAATATCTTTACAACAAGACAGAAGCTCTATCTAAAGAACAGCTTTTAGAAGTTGAGCAGCTTTTAACCAAACAAAAGAAATGGACAGAAGCTTATGCTGACTATCGAGCAAAATACCTAATTTCCACAAAAAATTGTTCCATAGCGCTACTTAGAAGCCCTTTTTTCCATCAAATCAAGGCGGACTCCCCCTTTATCGACTTTTTGATCCCTGAAGGACCCATCTTTTTATCGATTGAAAGCTACGCCATTTCTCAAGACACCCAGCAAGAAGAAGCTGCGTATAAGTTCATCAATTTCTTAATGAAAAAAGAAAACACACTCAAAATGATCGAGTTTTGCCCTCTTTATCCTTCAGTGATTGAATATGGTAAAGATCTAAAAAACTATCCTGAATTCGATGAAACCCTTCACAAAATCATTGAAAGAGATGAATTTGAATGCTTCCGTTATCTTGTGTCAGAAAATGACATGCGTAAGCTATGGATCAACGTCAAAAAGAGCTAACACTACTTTTTATCAAAAACGTATTAACCTATTTTATCTCAAAGTTTTAAGAAATTGCATAGCTTCTTAACTCATTAGATTTTGAGAATAAGAAACTCACTTCAAAGAATATATAATATTAAAAGCGTTTTACGAAAAAAGATCGTGAAAAAAAGCTCCCCTGAAAGAGGAGCTTGGAAAAGATTGTATATTAAACTTCTGCGCCGACTTGTTTTTCTTTGATATAAGAAACAACATCGCCTACAGTCTTTAATTTTTCTGCATCTTCTTCAGAAATTTCAAGACCGCAACGCTCTTCGAAGCTCATGATGAGCTCTGTAAGATCCAAAGAATCAGCGTTTAGATCTTCAACAAAAGATTTCTCTAAAGTCACTTCTGTTTTGTCTACGCCTAATTGCTCAACAACAATGTCAATCACTAGATCGACAATTTCTTGTTCTTTACTCATATATACATCCTCTTTTTTGTTTCATAGATTTATGCAGTCATCCCACCATCGATGGTGATCACCTGTCCGGTAATATAATCGCCATCGCTACTTGCTAAAAATACCGCTGCGTTGGCGATATCTTTGCCGTTGCCGAGACGACCCATAGGAACTTGTTTCAAAATGCCTTCTTTTTGTTCGTCGGAAAGCTGATTTGTCATGTCTGTATCAATAAACCCGGGAGCTATGCAGTTCACTGTAATATTTCTTGATGCAACTTCTTTGGCCAAAGATCTTGTCATACCGATCATTCCTGCCTTTGATGCTGCGTAGTTTACTTGCCCAGGATTTCCCATCAATCCAATCACAGAAGTAATATTGATGATACGCCCGCTTCTTTTCTTCATCATAGGACGTATTAATATCTGTGTTGTATTGTAAACAGATTTTAAATTAATATCCAGTACCGCATCCCAATCTTCTTCTTCCATTTTCATTAAAAGCTTATCTCGCGTGATGCCGGCGCAATTGACTAAGATGTCCACATTTTCAAAAATTTCTAAAACATGATGGATATTTTCTTTTACTTCTTGATTACTAGAGACATCTACTTTTTTAAAGAAAAATTTTTGCTCACTAGAGGCCTTAACCGCTTCTAAAGCCGAAACCACTTCTTGACCTCTTTCTTCACTAGTACCAAAAATGGCTATGTCGGCACCTTGCTCTGCAAACGCAATAGCTATAGCTTTTCCAATCCCTCTTGTACCACCGGTAATAATAGCTTTTTTTCCTGCTAATTTCATGTAAGGGCTCCCTCTAGTAATTTCAAGTCTTCTACTTTTCCGATTGAAACGGTAGCAGACACTACCTGATTTTTTCTATTCATTCCGGCAAGCGTTGTCCCTGGACCGATTTCTAAATATAGCGAAGGTGATAGCTTTTCAATTTCTTTAATGCTGGCTTGCCAACGCACTGGACTTACTACTTGAGCGATCAAGTTTTTTTTGATTTCTTCTTCAGTTTCAGCTTTTTTAGCACTAACGTTCATAAATACATCAACTGAGCTTGAATAAAACGGTGTTTGTAAAATTTTAGGCTCAAGGCGAATTTTAGCACTATCCATAAGATCTGTATGAAATGCTCCTGAAACATCTAAAGGAATGACCCTTTTAGCGCCAGCTTGCTTTAACTGTTCTGTAGCAGCGGGGAAGAATTCTTTTTTTCCTGAAATCACCACTTGACCCATGCAGTTGAGGTTTGCCACATAAACAGGCAGACCCTTAAGTGCTGAACTCACTGCTTCTTCTTCAAGACCTAAGACCGCAGCCATTGTCCCTTGCTCTTCGAGTGACGCCTCATGCATATACAGGCCTCTTGCTCGAACTAAAGTAAGGCAATCAGCAAATTTGATCTTGTTCGCTGCAGTTAAAGCGCTATACTCTCCAAGGCTCAAACCTGCTGCAACCATAGGAGTATTTAGTCCGAAATCTTTCTCTATTACTCGCAAAATCGCCATGCTTGCTACATAGATCCCTAGCTGGCTATTTTTAGTCAAAGAAAGCTCTTCTGCGTCAGAATTGAAAACTAGATCTGCTACATTGAAGCTTACAATATCTGCTGCTTCTTCAAAAACCTGCTTCGCTAGATCAAATTGCTCGTAAAAATCTTTTGCCATCCCAACATACTGGGCCCCTTGTCCGGGAAATATCATCACGTACTGTTTCATGATCCTCTTCTTTGTAACAAAAGTGAACCCCAAGCAAGTCCTGCACCAAAAGCTACCATCAATACCGTTTCGCCTTCTTTGATCTTCTTTAAATTTAGTAATTCATCAAAGCCGATACCGACAGAAGCTGCGGCCGTATTGCCATAGCGTTGAATATTTACAATCACTCTTTCTTGAGGAACCTGAAAGCGCTTTGCAAAACCTTCGATTATGCGCAAATTTGCTTGGTGGGGAATGAGATACCCGACATCTTCAATTTTCATTCCTACATCCGTAATACACTTCATAGCTACCTCTTCCATGCGGCGAACGGCATGTTTGTAGACATCTTTGCCTTCCATGCGTAGATAATGTAGCTTTTGATCAATACTTTCTTGACATGCTGGCATCCTAGATCCACCTGCAGGCTGAATAAGCATATCAGCGCCTGTTCCGTCTGCACCTAGACAGCCGTGAATAATTTCTAAGCCGTGCTCTCTATGAGCAACAACTGTTGCAGTCGCGGCATCGCCGAATAAGACACATGTCGCTCTGTCTGTGTAATCAATAATGCTTGATATTTTCTCCGTTGCCACAACGAGCACCGTTTTATAAATCCCTGAAGAAACATATGCTTTAGCTGTCATCATTGCATATACATATCCGCTGCAAGCTGCTGATAAGTCAAATGCCGCAGCGTTTTTTGCCCCTATCTTATTTTGGATCAGGCAAGCTGTAGATGGAAATAAATGGTCGGGAGTTAATGTAGCGCAGATAATAAGATCTAGATCTTCAGCTTTAACATCGCTGTTTTGGATCGCTTTTTCTGCTGCAATAGCGCCCATATCAGATGCGCTTTCTTCTTTTGCTGCAATTCTTCTTTCTTTCATCCCTGTGCGAGATGTGATCCACTCATCCGTAGTATCAACAATTTTTTCAAGTTCGGCGTTAGAAAGAACACGCTCTGGAAAATACGAACCAGTACCAAGAACAACAGCTTTTTTTAAAAGCATTTTTTTAATCCTTCAAATTCGTCTATGTTATTTTACCTTACAGACCCTTAAAACGAAAGTCTCAATATTACTCTTTCTAAAAATGAACCGACATTTTATGCTTAATTTATGACCTACCCCCCTTCTCTAATCCAATTAATTGCAGCATTAAAAAAGTTTCCCGGCGTTGGAAAGAAAAGCGCTGAGCGATTTGCTTTTAAAATGCTTTCTTGGTCAGAAAAAGATATTAAAGATTTTATTAAATCGATCGAAAATGTCAAAAGTAAACTTGATTTTTGTTCAAATTGCGGCGCCCTAGTAGAAACAGGGTCATGCCCTTTTTGCGAAAACATGAAAAGAGATACCTCGCTTCTTTGTGTAGTCTCTTCAGCCAAAGACATTTTCTCTTTAGAGGAAGTTCGCCTTTTTAATGGTGTATACCATGTTTTAGGGGCTCTTTTATCTCCCCTTGATCATCAATTCGAAGAAAAGCTCCAACTTGATCATTTGATCCACCGCATTAAATCCTTGGGCGTTAAAGAAGTCATATTAGCGCTAGATTCAACGCTAGAAGGAGATGCAACGGCACTTTTTATCAAAAGCTCATTGAGAGATTTTGATGTGCGCATATCGCGCTTAGCATTAGGTTTACCTCTTGGATCTACTCTTGACTTTGTCGACGAAGGAACCCTTTCTCGCGCTTTTAGTGGAAGATCTTCATTCTAATCCCTTGCATACAAAAGCATTTCACTTCATATTTTTAATTGCTTGCGCAATTGTCAAATAGCGCTTATAATTTCGGATCATTTTCTTAATACACTATGAAGACAAGATTTTTTACACTCATTTTTGCATTTATCTCGCTAACAGCGAACGTATTCTCATCAAACGTTTTCAATTATGATGGCAAAACCATCAGTGCAATTGACATCAATATCGATCCTGTAACTCCCGATCAAGCGGCGAGCGAAAAAGAAAAAATCAGGCAATCGATGCAAACTAAGGTTGGCTCGACTTTTGATCAAAAAGAGTTCGATCAGGACCTTAAAAACCTCTACGAGACTGGCGAATACGCAGAAGTCAACCCTGATATAGCGACAAGACAAGGGACCTTGCACATTACTATTTCCCTTAAACTCAACCCTCATATCGCAAAAGTCATCATCAAGGGCAATAAAAAACTCAGCTCTAAAAAGCTAAGAAGAGAGCTTGAGCTTCGCAAGGGCGAGCCGTTTAAAAGAGAAACAGTTAATGAAGCGGTAAATAAGCTTTCTGACTATTTAGTTAAAAAAGGCTACTACAGCTCGCACGTTGACTACACAGTAGAATCAGGCACTGAACCAGGCACTGTAATTGTGTTTGTCAATGTTTACGAAGGTCCTCTTGCCCACATCCAAAAAATTGTCTTTGAAGGATTCACTCCTGCCGAAGAGACTGAACTTCGCAAAATGATCCAGAGCAAGAAGTACAATTTCCTCTCCTTCCTTACTGGAAGTGGTATTTATAAAGATGAACAAATCGAAGCAGATACCCAGACAATTGTCAAATACATGCAAAATCAGGGTTATGCCGATGCAAAAGTACAAATTCAGGTAAAAAAAGAAGACAAAGGCCTTTACTTATCTATTACCTGTGAAAAAGGTGATTTGTACCACATCAATAAAATCAACTTTACAGGCAACACCATCTTTGATGATGCAACTCTTGAAAAGGCTCTACCAATAAAACATGGAGATATTTTCTCTCCAGACGCTTTAAGACAAGCTAGTGAAGCGATTCGCGAGTACTACACTAAACGCGCTTACATCGATACAACAGTGCAGTTTAGACTCCACTCCTCACTCTTAACAAAAGAGTATGACGTCACATTTGAGGTGCAAGAATCAGCTAAATTCAAAGTGGGAATGATCATCATTCGCGGCAACTCTGTCACAAAAAAATCAACGATTCTGCACAACATCACTTTAGTGCCAGGAGAAGAGTTTGATAGCTCTAAACTCCAAAGCACACAGATGCGTTTGATGTCTTTAGGCTACTTTAAATCCGTCAGCGTGTACGCTGTTAAAGCTACAGGCAATCAAAACGTAGATAAAGAAGCTTATAGAAACGTTATTATCGAAGTAGAAGAGACGCAAACAGGTAACGTTAGTGCGTTTGTTGGTGCAAGTACCACTCAGCAGATTTTTGGTGGTTTAGACATCATTGAAAACAACTTCAATATTGAAGGTCTTACCAACTGGTCAAAAGGCTTCTCAGGACTTCGAGGAGGCGGACAATTTGCTAAACTTCGAGTACAAATTGGTGAAAACGAAAAAGTTTACAGTGTTTCATGGCTTAATCCCCACCTAGCAGACACTCCATGGCAGTTTGGATTTGATTTGAGCTACGCAAATAGCCACGTTCAATCTCCAGACTATGCTATCCATAACTTTAACGGAAATGCTAATGCAGGATATCCGCTTACAAGATATCTACGAGCTATCTCTAAGTTCAGAACAAAACTGACAGCGCTCAAAAAAACAAGCTCAGGCGTTGTAATTCCTCCGGAGCAATTTGCTAATGACGGTTTGATTACAGGATTAGGAGCTGGTTTACTCTACGATTCAAGAAACACTTCAATTCGTACAAGAAGTGGTATATATTCTGCCTTTGAAGGTGAATTTGCTGCAATGACGAAGAAAAATGCATCAACAGCGGAGAATTCAACCTTCCCATTCCTCAAGTTTAACTTTAACAACGCTCTTTACTACCCTCTATGGAGTCTTGGAACTCTTAAAGGACGAGGTGAAGTGAAGTTCCTTCAAGCTCTGATGGAAAACACTTCAGAAAACATCCCTATTGGCGAGAAGTTTTTCTTGGGTGGTGAAGGAACAGTGCGTGGATATAAACCTGCGTCTATTGGACCACAATTCTATGCAACGAAAAACGAAGGACAAAACCCTACGGGGGGCGTATCTTCATTCCTAGTTTCCGTTGAATATATCCAAAACATCTTTA
The DNA here is from genome assembly GCA_016866575.1 of Chlamydiota bacterium. Lineage (GTDB taxonomy): Bacteria > Chlamydiota > Chlamydiia > Chlamydiales > VGMA01 > VGMA01. The sequence goes on along the minus strand of VGMA01000039.1, from coordinate 1,607 downwards.
AGTCGTTTGACACTTTTGTGTTCTTCGATGGCGGCTCTATTTCTGCTGACCTTTACAGTATTGGTAGATTCAAAATGAGTTATGGAGCAGGCGTTAGTTTTGACATAGGCCGCGGGGCACCGTTTATCGTTGGATACGGTATCCCTATTAACCCTGATAACAAAGATCAAGTAGAAAACTTCTTCTTCTCCTTTGGAGGAGCTTTCTAAATAGATTGATTAGATTTTAAACTTGATATATTGTTGTCCAGTACAATTTGAACATGGAGTTGTGATGAAAAATATAATGAAATCGCTAGCAGCCCTATTCTGCTTATTGACAATCAGTGGACAAGCTGCAGACAAGCTACCATCTATCGGTATTGTCAATTTTACAAGTTGCATTCAAGAATCTAAATTCGGAAAGCAAGAGCAAGACTCTTTAGAAAACCTGAAGAAGCAGTTACAAAAAAGCATTGAAGACATCCATCATCAACTCAATGATGCGGTTGCAAAGCTACAAGATCCAGATTACCTTGATTCTTTAAATCCTGAAGCAGAAAAAGAATTAAAAGTGAAATTCCAGTCATTGAACGAAGAGCTTAACCGCTACCAAGGGCAATATTACCAGATCATGCAACAAGCCAATATGAGATTGATGCAAGCTATGAACGAGCGCATCAATATAGCTTCTGAGCAAGTTGCGAAAAAAGAGAAAATCTCTTTAGTTATCAATAGAGATGCAGCGTTCCATTTCGCTGACACACTTGATATCACTAAAAAAGTGATCGAAGAGCTTGATAAGCGCTATGAAGATCAGAGCAAAATCGCTAACTCGGCACAAAAATAATGATCACATTAGAGCAGTTGAGTGAAGTGACAAAAGCGACAGCTGTAGGCAACTTAGCCTACAGCGTTACTGGTGTTGATGAGCTTGCTAGTGCAAGCGATCAAGATGTATCTTTTTTTTCCAATCCAAAGTATGAGAAATTAGCTAATTCTTCAAAGGCAGGGATTCTTTGCGTTCCCCCTACCTACCCTCTTTCCCCTTTGAAGAACTATCTAGTTTCTGATAATCCTTCAAAAACCTTTCAACAAATTATCCAGATTTTTATGAAAGAATCGGATAATCAAACAGGCTTTCAAGACATTCATGAAACGGCAGTGATCCATAAGTCTGCTAAAATTGGCAACAGCGTAAAAATCGGGCCTTATGTCGTTATTGACCAAGGGGTCGAGATCGGGGATCACACAATTATTGCTGCCCATACAGCAATAGGCGCTAAAACAGTGATTGGGAAAAATTGCCACTTTTATGCAAATGTAACTATTCGCGAATCGACAAAAATTGGTGACCGCGTTGTATTGCAATCAGGTGCGATTATAGGCTCTTGCGGATTTGGATACTTAACGGATGAAAAAGGCAATCACCACAAGATTCCACAGCTAGGAAACGTTGTCCTTGAAGATGATGTGGAAATAGGTGCAAATAGCACGATAGACCGCGCTAGGTTCAAAGCAACGATTGTTTCAAAAGGGACAAAGATCGATAATTTAGTCCAAATAGGGCACAATGTAGTAATAGGAAAACATTCAATTATTGTTGCCCAGACAGGAATTTCAGGTTCT
>VGMA01000038.1 GCA_016866575.1 Chlamydiota bacterium | reverse complement strand
TGGTTGGCATCTTTACCAAATTTTCCAAAAAGCAGATCGAGTAAAATAGGTTTAAAAGACTCTCTGGTATTAATTTTTGGCTGCTCAACAAAATGGACATATGGGAAGCGCTCTTTTACTTTATTGTAGCCTTCAATGAATTCTTCATCACTTCGCATCAAAACAGCAATTTTTCTCATTCCTTTGACATGGAGCTCTGTTGATTCAAGTAAAGCAAAGAGTTGCAGTGGACGATTAAACGAGAAAACAACAAGATCACAAGCATTTTTTTGCTCATTTTTTGCAGGATGCAATTTGAGAGGAGAATAGACTGTTTTTCCTCTTAGATATGCTTCTACAGCAAGTTGTTCTTTTTCACGGATTTTTTGATCACAAGTTGGATTTTCCCAATTGTAAACATAAAACACTTCAGGAGTAAAAAATGCGTGCGTTCTGGCCATTTCTAGCATCGGAAACATGATTGCTAAATCATATGTAACAGGAAAAAATTGGCCATCTTGAGATAGATCTTCTAGCCGTATTTTTTTGAATAAGCCTGCGTAGAATGTTCTTAAGTGGCTATAATACCAAGGGCCTTTTCTCATATTTGCATTTTTTAAAAATTCCATACTTACAGCTTGGCAAAGACCAATTTGAGAATCTGGGTGGCGCATGTATTGCCCATAGGTCATCCAGACATTTTTATTTGCGTAATATTTATTTAGATCAGAAAGGACATGATCATTACTGAACCAATCATCTCCATCTAAAATAATGACAATTTCTTCGTCTTTGCAAGAGTGGATAGCTTTGTAGAGGTTGTATAGAGCTTTTTGATTTTTTTCGTTTCGAATAAGTTCAACTTTTTGAATAACACCTTTTTCTTCAATTATGTTTTTTACATCTTCATACGTTGTGTCAGTAGATGCATCATCGATATAGATTAAGCGGTAATTGTTGTAGTCTTGAGAAAAAATGGATTGAAGATTTTTTCCAACATATGAAGAGTTGTTGTAAGATGGAGTAACAATAACAAAAGGTAAATTTGTTTTCGGCTCCTCTACTTTTTTAGCAAGATTAAGTGTTGAACCATTTGAGCATTGATGAAAAAGAAAAGAAAGTAGCAGAAATATACCTAAGTTTTTCTTCATAAAAAAATCCTCTTTAAAGTAAGATTCTAGCTATACTTATGAAAAAATCACAGATCTTTTTTAAAATTTTAGCGCTCTTTTTTGCTGCTATCTTCATCTCTTTTTTATCGATCTATTTCTACAAAAAAGTAGAAGTAAAGAAAGCAAAAAAGTATAAGAAAAAAGAGTTCACTGTACGCCATCCTGTAAAAGAAAAAGAGTCTTCTTTTCAAACTTTTCAAAAAAAAAAGAAATCCAAAGATTTAAGTCTTCAGGCAAAACTCTACTCAGCTAAATATCCTGTTAAAGAAGAAAAACCGATTGTTGTTCTCATTACATCATACAACAATGAAAAAGTGTGTGAGAAAAATCTCTCTTCGATTTTTTCACAAAACTATCAAAATTATCGTGTCATCTATGTAGATGATTGCTCTAGCGATAAAACGTATGATACGGTGATGAAATGCATTAAAGAAAAAGGTCAAACAGACAGATGTACGCTGATTAGAAATCCACAAAAAAGCATCAAAATGGCGAATGTGTACAAGGCTTGTACATCTTGCAAAGATGAAGAAATTATTATCACAGTAGATGGAGATGATTGGCTCATTCACGAAAATGTTTTTTCGATTGTCAATCAGTATTATCACAATCCCGATGTTTGGATGACACACGGCTCTGCGATTATCCATCCAGGATATAGAGATATATGTGGCAGAGCTTATGAAGAAGATGTGATTCAAAATAACAAAGTGCGTGAAGTTCCTTTTCAAATGAGTATGTTAAGAACTTTTTATGCCGGGTTATTCAAGCAAATTAAGATCAAAGATTTGATGTATAACGGTGATTTTATTCCAACAGCTGATGATGTTGCTTTCATGACTCCTATGGCTGAAATGGCTGGATCTCATGCTGTTTATGTACCTGAAATTCTCTATGTGATTAATGATTCAAATCCTATTAGAGAAATGAGAATCTCTCCACGTTTACAAGAACTTCTTCCTTATCATTTAAAACAAAGAGAAAAATACAAACCGCTAGTGAATTCTTTTAACCCAAAAAAAGTTACTAAAGAAAGCGCTTATGCTCCTGATCTTTTTATTTTAGCAACTCATCCGGATACAGTAAAACAAGCTCTTTCTACAATACAAAAGAATATACAGTATTATGGGCTTATTACTGTGCTCTCTAAAGAAGATGAATTATGTTATCAGGAACTGATGAAAGCAAATCCCTCTATTCGATTTGTTTTTCAAGATTTTCAGCCTCTTTACGAAAATATTGAGCGTGTGAAAGAAGATTTTGTTGTCTTTTGTAGTGATAAGCTTTTACTAAAAAAACCAATTGATATTGAACTTGCAGTTTCAGAGATAAGAAAGACTAAAAGCAGTGGCTATTTTTTCGCTCCATCGAATGTGAGCATTGAATCAGCTGAATTATCAGAAAAAAGCCAAGCAATATCGATTGCATCACTTCTAAAACTCAAAGGTATGATTGAGGAAATTGATTGCATGATTTTACCTAAAGGGGATTTTTCAAGACTCTTAAAGCAACATGATCGATTTGATAAAATGCTTTCAACCTATTTTGAAGAAGTGCTAGACGAAGAAGATATTTCACTATTTTCCCAGCAAAAAACATCAGAAAAAGTTGCTTTGAAATAGACTAATCTTTTTGATTCAGACATAAAAAAAAGCCCTCTAGGAACACCTTAGAGGGCTTTTTTATTGAGCTCTAAAAGTGTTTATTTTTTTTCATCAAACTCTTTTTTGATCTGATCGATAAAGCTATCGAGCTTTTGCTCACCATGAACAATATTGTCTCTTGTTCTAACGGTGATAGTTTTGTTTTCTACCTCTTGATCTCCTACAGTGATCATGTAATTTACTTGATCTAACTGCGCTGTGCGGATCTTTTTTCCAACAGATTCATGAGTGTCATCTATTTGGCAAGGTAGAGACATCTGTTTTGTAATCTTTTCTTGTAGAGTTTTTGCATACTCAAGGTGTCTATCAGCTACAGGGATGATTCTGATTGGATTTGGGTTCATCCAAAGAGGGAATTTGCCTGCGTAATGCTCTATCAAAATCCCTAAGAATCTTTCGATTGAACCGAAAAGGGCTCTATGGATCATGATCGGACGTTTTTCTATTCCATCTTTATCGAGGTAGGTGAGCTCAAATCGATTCGGTAAAGACATATCTAATTGGATTGTTCCACACTGCCATGTTCTTCCGATTGCATCTTTGATGTGGATATCGATTTTAGGCCCGTAGAAGGCTCCATCGCCTGGATTGACTTTGTAGCTCTTACCTGATGCGTCAAGCGCCGCTTGGAGTGCGTTTGTGGTCATTTCCCAATCTTCATCAGAACCTATGGTGTTTTTTTCAGGGCGAGTGGAGAGTTCTAGATGATAGCTTAACCCGAAAGGGGAGTAGAGTTTATCTACTAAATAGAGCACATTTAAGATCTCTTGTTTGATGTCTTCTGGCTTCATGAAAATATGGGCATCATCTTGCGTAAAGCAGCGTACACGGAAAAGACCACTTACAGCACCTGAAGCTTCATGTCGATGAACTATGCCAAGTTCTGCTACGCGCATTGGCAATTCTCTATAGCTATGATGCTTTGTTTTGTAATAGAGCATGCAGCCTGGACAGTTCATAGGCTTGATGGCAAATTGCCGTTCATCAATTTGGCTCGTATACATGTTTTGTCTGTAATTTGCCCAGTGGCCAGAAGTCACCCAAAGGTTTTGATCGAGCATAAAGGGTGTGCTGATTTCTTGATAATCGGCTTCTTTGTGAAGCTCTCTCCAGTAGCTAAGCAGTTGATTGCGTATATACATTCCTGCTGGCTCAAAAAAAGGCATTCCTGCTGCATGCTCAGAAAAGAAGAACAAGTTGAGTTTTTGACCGATCACGCGGTGATCTCGTTTTTTTGCTTCTTCTAGCTGGTGAAGGTATTCTTGCAGATCTTTTTTGTCAGGAAATGTGATTCCATAAATGCGGGTAAGCATTTCATTATCTTTGTTAGCTCTCCAGTAAGCTCCGGAAACCTTCATGATTTTGATAGCTTTCACTTTACCGATATTTGCGATGTGAGGCCCTCTGCAAAGGTCAAAAAATTCCCCTTGCTCGTATGCTGTAATAGGCGCATCTTCAGGTAGATTTTCAATCAATTCACACTTGTAAGGGTTGTCTGCAAACCGAGCTAAAGCGCTCGCTTTATCGCTAAAAAGGTGCTTTTGCGGTTTAAAGTTCTCCTTGACGATTGCTTTCATCTCTTGTTCAATTTTCGGTAAATCTTCTTCAGAGAGACTAAGATTGGCAAAATCGTAATAAAACCCATTTTCTATTGGTGGTCCGATGGTAGCTAATGCGTTAGGGCAGAGTCGAAGGATCGCTTGGGCCATGATATGCGCCGATGTGTGCCAAAAGGTTTCTTTGCCAAGTGGGGTAGAAAAATCAAAGGTTTCGATGTCGTCGTTTTCGTGGATTTTGTCTGCAAAATCTGCTTGTTTGCCGTTGATTTTTAGTGTAACTGCTTGATGCGGCTCGCGTAAATTGGCCTTTTCCAGTAGGTCGTAGCCGCTTGCTCCTTCAGGAAGCTGTAGTTCACGACCATTGAGTACAACCTTCATGTTTGCTCCGTAATTTCTTCTTGCCAGTATAGTACAATAATGACGTATTCTATTGGAATGGATATCTTTGACATACAACAAGAGCGAAATTGGGTAGAACTTGCACAAATGACAGGCATTCAAGATGCAATGCAAATGCGTTTTGCGATGCGCTCTAGATCAATAGCGAAAGTAGCAATAGAGCAAGGAGTGAAATTTGTTCTAGAGCACCTTAAAAAAATTGATTACCCATTTTGCCCTCAAGAAGATCTTTACTTTGAGCACGTCAAAGAGGTGCTAAAGCTCATCGATACAAGTGAAGAAGCCAAACTTTTTTTAAGAAGGCTCAATCTTCCTTTGGCAACCCCTTTTGTCGAAAAAATGGTGAGAATTTCTCTTTTGATGAAAAAAGAGGAAAAAATTGAGGACAAGCATGCAAAGATAGCACTAATTGCAGCCCTTTTAACTCCTTTGAGACAAAGCGTAGGCTCTTGTTTTGCAACAGCTCCCGCTATAGTTTTGCAAAAGCAATCTCCTTTAAGGGTGCTAGAGGATCTCTACGATCTTTTGACGACAGGAAGACTCAAAAGAGTAGTGGAAGGTAAAGAGTTAAAAGTGCCGATGAGTTTAAAAACAGGTTATGGAGATCTTAAAAAAGTTGTCTTGCAAAAAGATATTTTGAAATTTCTTCCCAGCGTAAAGCATGCTCTTGGAGATATTGAGGAAAATCAGAGCTGGTTTCCATGCACTATTGAAGAATTTTTTTCTCATTTTTCTGATCGTGAAGATGCGAAAATAGAATTCAAAACATTTACAGAAAATCCATTATTAAAAATGTGGGAATACACTGTTGCCTCTTTTTCTGATTTCAAAGTGGAGTTTTATAAATGGAACTTGTTTGCAACACTTGGATTTGATCATAACGAGCAAGGGGGAATAGGAGAAAGGCTTTTTAGTTCAATCTCTACTTGTTTAGAAAATGAGCAAAAAAATAGTGAAAAACTTCGAGAAGATGTGATGCTTATGCAAGAGCAAGTAAGAGGTGCAGAAATCTTACTAAGAAATGCATATACAGAAGACAAAATACGCCGTTTAAAAGCGGAACTAGAGATCAGAAATCACCAACTTTTGCTCTCTATACATGCATATGAAGATAGTGTCCAAAACATCGAATACTGCGCAAAGTTTTTTCAATTCTTAGTCGATCAATTTTTGCATCTTTTCCCTCAATATTTTCTTGAACTTTATGACCCTGAAATGTTCGAAATGCAAGGAGAAATTTATGAGGATATGCCTGCAGGATTTCGGCTGGTTTATAAGCATGGAAGATACGATCCTTCAGTTTGGAGTTTGATTTACACAAAAGAAGAATACATATCTAGTCTTTGCGATTTCATCCACATGGTAGAGCCGCAGCTTATCGCTGCAACTGAATGGAAAAAAGGAAAAGAATTTATTACTGAAATTTGTAAAGACATACGTGAGTTTTTTCATGAAGAAGATTTTCTAAAAAAAGCTTCTGAAAGAATCGCTAAACTCCACAAAGCACACATTCAAGGAGTTCGTTCAACAATTTATCAGCAAATGCCCTGGGCATATAGCAGTGGAGGCTCTTTACTCCATTTACTTAAATCCTATTTTGGATTTAAAAATGAAATCATCACCGAGAAATTTTCTCCCTCTTCTTGTCGAGATTTAGCTGTCTATTTAACCGATTTTGTCAAAGATCTTCCCGCTAATGAAGCTGAAAAAAGGCTACTAATTTCCTCTTCAACACATGCATTTTCACTAGAGCCAAAGCTATTTAAACAAGCTTGGTCAGATTTAGGAAATACGCACACTTGGCTTAGAGATTTCATATTCAAGCCGCAAGAAAGCTTTTACAAAAGCATACTTTTAAGTCCGCAAGAGCAAGAATTTTTGTCTCAAAAAATAGGCCTTCATATCAAAGAGCCTTATGAGCTCACTTTGCAAGAATTTTCAAAAATAGCGAATCGAAATCTAGATCCTTTGTATCGATTAGCCTTTCCTCTTATGGATAAAAAGACAATACCAAATTTTTTATCTTATATCGAAGATCGATTTTTGCTTAAAAAAAGTAAAGAAGCCATAGATGTTTGGCTAGAAAAACAAGAGCTAAAAGAGATCTTACTTTTTGAAGAAATGCATATTTTGCTTGAAAATCTCTTGCTTTTTTTAGAGATAGAAAATGGCTATGATATTGTAGAAGAGTTTATCGATAAACCCCCTAGTGCATTCATGTTTGCAGATACCAACTGGCCTACATACTATTTTGGCATCCTTTTTTCACCTACAAATGAGCGCTTTGAGCTTTGGAGGCTTGATTTAACAGGTTATAAAGGCTATCCCATGACAAGCTGGCAAGAACTTGGCACATGGGTGATCTACCGCGTAGTGCTTTAAAAAAGTTCAATCAGCAAAGCGGCTTAGATGATCTTCCCAAATTTTTGGTGCTGCTTTCTGTATATAGAGATCTATTTTTTTTAAAAGCTCTTTTGAAATGTCGAGAGAATAAAATTTTTCAGTCGCGCCGTTTTGGGAAGATTTTCCCCCATCTACAGACCGATGTTGATCTTTATAGCTGGATAGAATAGATGAAAAATAGAAGTTTTTGTTCAGAATAAAATCTTCCCAAAATGTAGCCGGTTCATTCATAAAATCGAGTACATCTAGCAAAATTTCTTCGTGATGATGGATGAAATCTTCGTAGAAAATTAGCTTTCTATTTGTCTTATGAAAACTTTCATAAAGATTGAAATATTCAAGATAATTGTCTATGAAATTCCATATCCGCTTGTCGGTTTCGCGCATTTCTTTTAACAAAAGTGAACGAAATAAAATCTCTTTAGGGTTTCTTGTTAGAAAAATCAGTTTATTTTTATCTCTAGGCACTTTTTTTATGAGGCCATTGGGTAGGTGCGTGCGGTATAAAAGAGGATTATCAGAAACTAATTCGATATTCAATCGATTGTAAGAAGGGTGGTTTACATGAATTTTATATTTCCATTCTATCCAAGAGATCGGTTTTCTTGTGATCAAAGATAAACTGGTTGAAAGCCAGTTAGAACCTGATCTTTCTGTTGTTATCAAAAAGATGCTGTCCTCTGTTTTTTTGATATTTTCAAAAACAGGAATAGAGCTAGCAAAAAGAGAAGAACAAACAAACAAGAAAGAAAAAAAATAGCGCATGAATTGTAAATATTTTTACTGCAATTTAGCGTTAAAAATTTTCTTATTCAATAGAAAAAGCATTTAATCATCTTTTGAATAGCGTAAATTAAGGTTTGAATATGAGCTTTTTTGCTTGATTGTGCGGGCAAAAAATGGGATTTCTTTTTAAGTATGATTCTACATTTATTACAAGCTGAGTGTTATCAAAACGATGAAGAATTAGTGGATGATCTTCAAACATGCCTTGCAAAGATGCAGCTATTGATTCATTGATAAATGCAGTTGATGAAATTCCTACAATGTATGCCGTTGCAGCGCTTATCCAAGAAATAGAAAGCTGCAGCGCTATGTGCTCATCTTTTAATGATATTTGCCCTTTTTTTAATTCGAATAGGTAAAAAGTGAAAATTGCTATGACTACGGAAATAGAGGTAATTTTATTGAGTGTTTTTTGAGAAATCGTGAGATTAGGCAAGCTGTTTTCATTATCGAAGGCTTGAAAAATTCTATGGTACTGCCTTGCTGCTAAAGAGCCGCAGATGTAGGTAGAAAAGGCAATGCCAAAGCAAAGGGATCCGCTAGTAAATATTTCATATGAATTTTCTAAATCTTTAGATCCTTCTAAACATTGATCAGCAATATGAGTATATAATGATTGTAAAAAATTTGGGCTATTTAAAGAATGCAAAGTGACCTTTAATTATTATTTTTTTAATTTAAGCCTATTGATTATGCTCTTTTTGCGAGAAAATTTCTACAGCAAGATATTATTTGAAGTTTTTGCTGCATGACTTTCTAGCCAAGGATTTTTTGTAGAACATTTAGAGCCCACTGTTAGTAAAAATAGATCTAATAAAAGGTGTTTTTCAACCGCTAAAAAAAAACAACTATTTGAATAAAGCTAATGAAAAAAGTAGGCAAAGTAAGCTGCAAATAGCAGCTTACTAAAATTTAATCGATATGAAGGGCTGTTCTAGTTGGTATTTCGTTTCTGTTCTATCAGAGATGCAAAAATTTTCAGAATCTTTTTTTGCTTTAAGTACCCCTACCAGTGTGCGAATCATTAAATAATTTTTTGCTAGGTGTTGCCCGATGCAGTTGTTTTCACCATATGAAAAATTTAGAAGAGGTCTTTGTTTTTCGCCGTTTAGCCATCTATTAGGATCAAACGTTGTTGAATTTTCCCATAAGTCACTGCGTCTTTGATACGCCATAATATTTAAGACTACGAGATCGCCGCGCTGTATTTGACTGTCGCCTATTTTGAGATTTTCTTTGGCTACTCTAGTGATAGCCGGTACTACCGGATATAGGCGCAGAGCTTCATTGACAACCGCAAATAACTTTTTTGATGGGCTATTTTCAGCATTTCCAAAAGCAAAAAGAGCTATTTTTTCACAAAAACTATCAATAGAGTCAGCGCTGATTGGTTCATGAAGATCCTTAAATAGAGTCACTTGTCCGCTATCCAGGCTAGTCATACAAGGATTCAAAATACTTCTTTCTTCTTCACTTAGATCGTTAAATCGTTCTACCCATTCTTCATAAATTTCATTTAGCCAATCAGGATGTTCTTTCAATAAAGAATCAATAAAGCTAAGTGTGTGGTATGTTGTGTGATCAGAAGCCGCTAATAGGGTTTTTATTGATGAGGCTGCTTCAGGTAAAGTGAGATCGCATTCTGGTAAAATAGTATTCAATTTTTCATCAAAATATTTTGGCAAAGAGAAGTCTGATCTTATCAATGTTTTATAAATTAAATCTTTTCTTATAAGAGATTTGTTTAGGTAGTGGGGTTGGAGAATGCCTTCAAAAGGGCGTCGTAATCTTTGATGCTGATCATGAGGGCATAAAAGCATGTTTTGTTTATCTTGAATAGCTAATTGAATTCTAGTGGGATAATCACCAAATACAGCTCCATTTCTAGGGAGACAAAGAGCTTCTCTTATGAGTTTTTCATCGGTAATTACATGTACTTTACGTATAATATTAAAAATTTTTTCGCAGCTTACCGGCTCGTAAAGAAATTGGCCTAAATCAATGATAGATCTTTCTACAGTGCCTTCAATATTACCGTTTTCAGCTTCTTTTGTAATTTCTTCTTGTAGACGCCAAGGGGAATAGTTTGTTTCTATGTATGAGCGTGTGTAATCAATGCCTATGTTAATATAATTGTAAAAATTCATTAAAAACCTATTTTTAAAAATAATAACAAAAGGTGAATTTATTATAAACTAGCTAATATTTTTTAATAAAAATCGCTAATGTTTTAATAAAATTTATTTAGAAAAGCTTTCTAGAATAAAACTATGTCTTTCTGTTTTTTGGTGCAAACAGGCAAGTAGAGTCTCTTTTTTGGAAAAAATGGAGATGCTCTTTTTAGCTCGTGTGATAGCTGTGTAAAGCATTTCTTTTCCAAAGCATTCAGAGCCTTCTGCTAGCACAAAATAGAGGTGATCATATTCGCTTCCTTGGCTTTTGTGGCAAGAGATGGCAAAGGCTTTTTCGTAAGGGGGCAGTGTTTTAGGGCTTAGCGCTTTATCGCCAAAAAAAGCGATATCTTCTTCGCTGTTTTCACGATTTTTCCACAGCATTCCTACATCGCCATTAAAAAGCTCTAAATGATAAGAATTTTTTGTAATGAGTATAGGGATGGGAATCCATAGCTTATTTGTTTGGTAAAATTTTTCCTCGATTTTAGTATTGATCGCATCGCAGCCGTAGGGCCCTTTTCTTAAAGAGCATAAAATAGAAAAAGAGCTAAAGAGGTCCGGGCTTGGTTTTTCATTGGTTGGTAAGATGAAATGGTTAAAAGCCTTTTCGATAAGCTCTTTGATGCTTGGGTATGGGCTGATGAAAGGGATGAGGGCTTTTTCATCTTCATAAAACACAGCTTCTGCAGCTTGCAAGATTTCTTGATTATCTGAACGTAGGCACTGCTTCAATTTTACATGGGGTATTTCTTGCATCGAGCAGAGATCTTGAAAAAACGTTCCTGTTTCAATAGGGGGCAATTGGTGTGGATCGCCAATGAGTATGACTCTTGTATTTGGAGATAGCGCTTTGAATAAAAGCGCCCACAAATGGATATCGATCATGGAGCATTCATCGATGATCAAAAGGTCTGCTAAGATGAGCGCATCTGATCCATATGCAGATTCTTTAATTCCTAGCAAGCGGTGGAGCGTAGTCGTTTGGACATTTTCTAATCCTTGGTAGCGAGAAACCGCTTTTCCAGTTGGCGCTGTGACGATGACAGATCCTTTTGGACTGTTATGGAAAAATTGTTTGAGTATTTCTTTAGCAACGTAAGTTTTTCCTCTTCCAGGGCCTCCTGATATGATCAAAAAGGATTTTTTACCTGCAGTATCAATTGCTTCTTTTTGCTCTTGGTTGACGCTAGATAAAAGATCGACATTTGCCTGCCATCCTTCTACAGTTTGATGGTTTTTATTTTTTAAAAATTCAAAAATTGCAACTTGTTCTTCAAAGCGTCTTCTTATGTAAAAAATAGAACCTTTTCTACCTATTGGGGTATCTAATGTGTTGTTTTCGATATCGCTTAAAACAGCGCTATATTGTTTTTGTGAACCTTTAAAAACAGCTTCATGGTTTTCTGCTTTAGGAAGGCTTTCGTCTTTAGTGATTTTGCATGCGATATTTCCTTCAAGGCAGCTTTTCATCATGTATGCACAAAAAGCAAAGAAATCAGGATCATCGGTTTTAGCTAATAGAAGGCATTGTTTTGCAAAATAGGCATCGATCATAAAAGATTCTTCAGGTTTATATTTTTATATGTCCAGTTTTATACATCTAGGTCCTCTAACAAATACGTAATACGCACCTTTAAAAAGGGTTTTGTCAATACAATGAGAAAGGGCTTTTAGATATAGCGAGGCCTGCTCTTCGTATCTAAATTCCTTGATCACTTTTTTTAGCGTCTCTTCTTCGTAGTTTTCGAGTAAATGCATTTTCCAGTCGATAAGGTAGTAGTGGTTATTGTGAAAAAATACTAGATCTGCAAATCCTTTCCATTCGGCATCTTCTTCTTTTAGCAAAAATTCCATCTCTTGAATCATGCAAGCCGGATCGACATCTTTTAAGCAAAAACCATCGATATCAAGCACTAAAACACGATCGATTAAAGCAATGATCTCATCTTGCCAAAGGGCAAAAGGGGATTTTTTGATCTCTTTTTCTAGTAAGTCTTTATCCTCATAGCTGCCAGAGAAAAGGAGCTTTTCTAAAAGTTTATGAAAAAAGGTCCCTATTTTGGCCCCTTTCGTATTGGATAAAAGAGGTAAATTCTCCTCTTTTTTTTCAAAAACCGCTCTTTCTAGTGGTCTAGAAGCTGTTTTTTTGTGTGTATTGGAAAAAGACAGCAAAGAAACAGAAGGCCTTTCGATC
>VGMA01000037.1 GCA_016866575.1 Chlamydiota bacterium | reverse complement strand
AATTTTTCCCTTTAGCGTTGCGCTTTCTTCTCCAAGCTTCTTCTTCTCCAGCGCGAAGTCCGTGACGGTCTCTAGAATCAAAAGTCTTTTGGAAAGCTTGTTTCTTTACACTCTTAACATCTTTAATGTCTCGAGGAGGGGTAAATTCAGGCTTCTTAGCGGTCTTGTCTTGACGAGCATCAGCGGCTGTGCTAGCTGGCGCAGCTTGTGGCGCGGGAGCTGCTGTCTTGTTTTTGTCATGACGATGCTGGGAGTGGTGCGGGTGAGGTGAGTGGGGTCTAGGACCTTGAGAAGGCGTAGGCCTTTCTTGTTTTTGAAAGGCCGGCGCTTCTTTTTTCTCAACGACAGGCTCAGCTACTTTAACTTCTGGCTCTACAGAAACAGGAGCTTGTACAAAAGAAGGCGTAGGCGCAGGTTTTTGTTCAACCTGAACTTGTGGCTCTTGAGGCTTTTGCGGCTCTTTTACCTCTTCAACAGGGGCTGGTGCAGGCTGGGCAGCTTCCTCTTTTGCTTTTTTCTCAAGATAAGCAGACGGTGCTGACTTTGCCTTTGGCTTATAAGCAGGCTCTTGTTTGATAGCTTGAGGGGACTGTTTTTCCGCAATACTTGTCGGAACAGTTCTTCCTTTTGGTGCTATTTTAGGTTGCGCTTCTTCTACTTTAGCAGGAGCGGCAGCTACAGGTTTTTCTTCTGTTTTCTTTGGTGCTGCTTTTTTTAAGACTTCTGCTAGTTGCGCGTTTTTAATCTGTAGATTTAACTTTTTTGCCAAAACTTATTTCCTGTATTTTTTGCTGAGCTGTTCTAATATGCTTTCGACCATTTGCAGGCTAATATCTGCCAACTTAGCGATTTCCTGAGGCGTGCTCGCGAAAATCTTTCTCGGCGTATTGAAGCCTGAAGAAATCAAGTTATCAACGATCAATTGGTTGATTTCTGAGATCGAATCAATTTCTTCATCAAGAGAGGAGTCTTCTTCTTGAGCCATAGTTTCGCGAAGTGCTGCCATCTCTTTTTGATATTCTGTTACTTTGTGTACTTCTATTCTTGCACCGATGAGATCACCTGTTAGGCGGGCATTAATCCCTTTTTTCCCTAAAATTGCAGGATAGTCTTCATCTTCTACGATTAAAGTTACTGTATTGGTTTCATCGCAGAAATCAACTTTCTTCGGAACAAGAGGGGATAATGCGTTTTTGAGCAGTACAGAAGGATCTTCAGAGTAAGGAAGAATGTCGATTTTTTCGCCACCTAGTTCTCTGATAATGTTCTTTACACGGCTTCCACGCACACCTACGCAAGCGCCAACAGCATCTATTTTCATATCTGAAGTATACACTGCCATCTTAGTTCTGTATCCAGCTTCTCTGACGGCTTTCTTAATATGGATGATTCCATCAGAAATCTCTGGAACTTCTCCTGAAAATAGTGCTATCACGAAATCTGGGTGAGATCTTGTCAAAATGACTTCAGCTCCACCATTTTCGGTGTCTTGTACTTCATAGAGAAGAGCTAAGACTTTATCGCCAATGTGGTATCGCTCTGTTTTTGGGTAAAAGCGTCCTGGTAGTAAAGCTTCAACTTTTCCTAGGTCAACAACAAGTGTGTGACCTTTAGTAACTCTGCGCACTGTTCCGGAGATAAGCTCTCCAACGCGGTGTCTGTACTCTTCATAAATGACATCTCTTTCTGCTCCGCGGAGCTTTTGAGAAATCACCTGTCTTGCTGTTTGTGCAGCAATTCTACCAAACTGTTGAGGATCGACGATAACGTCGATCCAATCCCCCACTTTGGAGTAGGGGTCGAGTTGTTTGGCTTCTTCTAAAGAGATTTCTTCGTCAGGATACTCTACTTTCTCTACGATCTCTTTTTCAGCGATCGCAGTGATGGTTCCTGAGCGAGGATCTACAGTCACAGAGACGTTGTTCATGTGCTTATTGCCTTTTCTGGCAGCAACCACAAGAGCATCTTCTATCGCTTTAGTGATGAAGTCTCTTTTGATCCCTTTTTCTCTTTCGAGATATTCAAATATAGCCAGTAGCTCTTTATTCATCGTCTTCCTCTTCGCCTCTGTATTTACCGACTACAATATCATCTCTATTAACTTGTGTTGTTTCTACAACATGATCTTTGATCGATAAAGAGATCTTTTTGTGTTCAGGATCAAGCTTGATAACTTTAGCTTGAACTTCAGCGCCAATTTTAACGATATCTTCTACTTTGCTAAAAGCTCTGTCTGAAAGCTCTGTTACGTGGACAAGACCTTCGATTCCGTTGTCAAGCTCGATGAAAGCTCCGAAAGCGGTAATTTTAGTTACATGCCCTTTAACAATTGAGCCAACCGGCATAGTTTTCTCAATTCCTTCCCATGGGTTAGAAGTGAGTTGCTTTACGCCTAAAGTGATTTTCTTGCTTTCTTTGTCCACTGAAAGAACAACAGCATCTACTCTATCACCTTTTTTTAGTACTTCTGAAGGGTGTGAAACTTTCTTGATCCAGCTGAGGTCAGAGATGTGGATAAGTCCATCTACACCTGGCTCTAACTCAACAAACGCACCATAATTGGTAAGGTTGCGGATTTCAACGTTCACATTTTTTCCTACAGGATATTTATCATCTACATCTTCCCAAGGATTGCGTTCAGTTTGCTTGATCCCTAAAGAGATTTTTCCTTCATCTTTTTGGATTGAAAGAACGATCGCTTCAACAGGATCTCCTTTGTTCACGATTTGGCTAGGATCTGTAACGTTCTTTACCCATGACATTTCTGAAACGTGGATAAGACCTTCGATTCCTGGTTCAATTTCAATGAATGCACCGTAAGCTACGAGATTCACGATTTTTCCGCGAACACGTGTTCCTGGAGGATATCTTTTTTCGATTTCGTCCCATGGATTAGTATCTTTTTGTTTAAGTCCTAGAGCAACGCGTCCTTTTTCTCTGTCGATATTGAGGATCATCACTTCAAGCTCATCACCGAGGTTTACAAGCTCAGATGGGTGCTTAATTCTTTTCCATGTCAAATCTGTGATGTGTAGCAATCCGTCGATGCCGTCTAGGTCGAGGAATACTCCGAAATCAGTAATGTTCTTTACAACACCTGTACGGATATCGCCTACTTGGATATCTTCTAGCAATTCTGCTTTGCGATATACTCTTTCATCTTCAAGGATCTCTCTTCTAGAAACAACGATGTTCTTTCTTTCGAGATTGATTTTGAGGATTTTCACATCAAATGTTCTTCCGAGGTAATCGTCGAGATTTTTGATTCTCTTGTTGTCTACTTGAGATCCTGGTAAGAATGCATCCATTCCTTTGATATCTACCATCAAGCCGCCTTTAACTTTGCGGATGATTTTTCCTTGTACGATAGAACCTTCTTTGCAATGGTTGACGATGAATTCCCACTGGCGCTGTTTGCGTGCTTTTTCTCTTGAAAGAACGATCTGTCCACCTTCTCCTTCAGTTTGATCAAGAAGAACTTCTACATCGCTTCCGAGTACGATTTCTTCAGGATCAGAAAATTCTGAGATAGGGATAAGACCTTCAGATTTAAGACCTACGTCTACTACGACGAAATCTTTTGTTACTTCTACGATAGTGCCTTTCAAAATTTCGCCGGACACCATGGAATTAAGAGAACCCGATGAGGAATTCGTGTCTTTATTTTCTAACGCTGCGCGAAAGAATTTCATATCTGATTCATCAAAAGCTCCGTCGTCTAGTACTTTGCTTTCGTGTTCGATCCAAATGTAAGGTTGTTTAGTAGGCATGTTAAGGGTTTCTCCTAAGAATTTCTTGTTGATACGGAGAGTGTACCAAGTCTCAAAAAATAAAAGCAACCCATTTATTTCGGGTGTTTTGACCTTCGAAAACGGTGTTTGCTTAAAATAGAACTACCCCTTTTTTTAATTTTACTAATCCTTAATACAATTCTTTTTTATTGAGAGAGCCTATCTTGTGCTAGGGCTTAGGTTGCTTGTATGAGCTTAAAGCGTCTAAGTTGAGGTAATACTTTGTTTTTAGAAGAGAAAGTGGTAAGTTTTTCTAGCGAAATGAACGCTTTATAAAGGTGTTATGGAAACAATTGTATTGAAATTTGGAGGCAAAGCTTTACAGGATTTGCCACATTTAGAGAAAGTTGCTGATATCATTTCAGAGAAACGGAATCAGTTCAAAAAAGTTATTGTAGTTGTTAGTGCCATGGGAAAAACAACAGATGATTTGTTGTCGACAGCAAACAGGGTTAGTCCTAATCCTCCTTTACGAGAGCTCGATATGCTTGTTTCAGTAGGAGAGAGGGTAAGTATGGCATTACTTGCTATCGCTCTTGATAAGCGCGGCATTTCGGCAAGAAGCTTTACAGGTTCACAAGCGGGCATTATTACAACAGATGAGCATTCTAATGCTATGATCATCGATGTGCGAGCCCAGAGGATTTTGCCATATTTAGATAAAGGAGATGTTGCTATTGTGGCTGGGTTTCAGGGGGTCTCTTTACAAGGAGAGATCACAACGCTTGGCAGAGGAGGTTCAGATACCTCAGCAGTCGCATTAGCTATCGCATTTAGGGCGAAAAAAGTGGAATTTTACAAAGACGTTCAAGGAATTTTTTCAAAAGATCCCAAGATAGATCCTAGTGCTGAGCTCTATTCGGTTCTCGACTATCAAGAAGTTCTTGAATTAATAAATGATGAAAAGGTAAAAGTGCTTCATCCAAGAGCTATCAAACTTGCAGAGAAAAATCACATACCTTTGCACGTTTTGACGTTTCGCGAAGAAGGGGGTTCTTTGGGAACTACAGTTCTTAGGGGAAATCACTTACCTAATGAGCGTTTACTCTATGAGAGAGACATTTGACCATATATTCGGGCAAACTCTAGATAGAGGTCATCTCTTTGATCAAATTCAGTACATTCTCCAAAATATTTTTTTAGAAGAGGAGGGGTTAGTTTCTTTAGAAAAAGAGCTCCCTCTCATTAAATTTTCTTCTTGCGAAACGCCTCCATTCCCCCTTTCTGTTTACATGCTTTGTCCTCAAAGAGCAGATGTAGGTAAGTTTTTCTATGAAATGGTCACAAACTGGTTGATTCCCGGAAGAAAAATGCAGATTGAGCTTTTTTTTATCACCGATTTCAAATTCAATCCGATGGAGAAAAAAACTTATACGATCGCTGAAGCGGTTGTCAGAATCAAAGATGAACGCGATTATAAAATCATAGAGCAGGTCAAAGAGGCGTTCCAAAGAGAGGTTTCTTTGGGGATTAGCTCCCCTTATCATGCAAATCGCTTAATGGAGATGAAAGGTGTATCTCTTGATGAAAAGACAACATTGATCCGCGAAAAGATTATTCAGCTTCTAGCACGATTTCCTCAAAAAATTGATTACGATATTTTTTCGTTTTTGCAACAATTCATGATCAGTTCTTCAAGGCAATTCAAGCAAAGGCGCTCATATCGCACCTTAACAAGAATCGTTTGCACTCTTTATACCTACTTTCACAGCATCCAGATCTCTATGACTGAATCTGAGACTCGCCGTTATTTATATTCAAAGAGTATGAAGGTAAAAATTGATACTCCTTTTGGGCAAAAATCAGTAGTGGGTCTATTTGTTGCACTAAATTTTTTGCACAGGCACGAAGTTTTTGAAAAAGGGCATCTACTCAAGGCAGTTGAGAGATATGTTAAAGGGGTTAAGATTGTTGATGAATCTTATATTTTGCATCAGCCTTCAGGGGAGAGATTCTTAGCGTTTTATGTAGAGATTGAAAAAGAGGGGGGAGAAGATTTTACAAGAGATGAGATTGTTATGCTCCAAAAACGGCTTCACCCACATCTTACCCATTGTATAGAACAGTTAGTAAAGCCTGTGTTCATGCCTCGTAATGAAGAAGAAGTCATGCGCTATATTGTCACCCTTTCAAGGCAAGTGCAGTATGTAAAAGATATTCCCCAAGTGGTGATTAGTTTCGAGGGGCAGCTAGAAGGGCAGATGGTCTTCACTGTCGTTTTAGTTCGAGCTATCGCTCCTATGGCTAAAAGTATTGAGCAGATCGTTAAAAATAGTTCAAGCAGCGTAAAAATCGAACTTGAAAAAGTTAAAAGAATTGGATTTGTTCGTAAAAAATATCCTAAAGAAGCTGTGGTCTTGCGCTTAAGTTTAAAAGAGAAAGAGTTTTTTAAAGAAGATCACTCTTTAAATTTATATAAAGCAAGGCAAACTGTTGTGCAGGAAATAGAAAAGCTCTTTGGCGAAATTAGAGATTTCAACGGGGGGCTGCTTGCTAAGCAAATGGAAGTCTACTCAACGTTAAAAGAAGCGCTCCAAGAAAATGGTCATATTGTCTCTGACTGTTTAGAAAACTTCTTTCACTCGCTGTATCCAGTAGAGTTTCGTGGCATTTTTCCTTTAAGTGCATTAGTTAAGCTTTATGTACTTTTCCACGAGGCGTTATTTTCTGAAGAAAATCTTTATTTTAAAGCAGAAAAAGAAGAGCACAATCTATTTATACTCCTATCTATTGAGGAAAGAGAGCTGCAACAGGCGGTGATCAAAAGAATCGAAGAATTCAAGATTCCCCCTTCACATTTGATCAAACTGCAAATGGCACATGAAGGCAAAGATTATTTGGGATATGTGTTTTTGTCTTCTAATCCTTTGGAAATGGATATTTTTCTTAAAGCGATCAAGGCACTATTATTTATGTAAGGCTAAGAAGAGTTTTGCCAAGGCCTTAGCTTAGTATCCATTTTTTTACTTCTTAAGATTCTTCACCCTGCTTCTTTAAAATGTCATTAGCATTTTAAAAGAGTATAGAATATCATTTTGACTATGAAGAAAATCACTCCAGAGCCCTCTATTATCGCTGCTGATCCTGCACATATCGCAGAAGAGGTAAAAAAATGTGAAGCTGCGGGAGTCAAGATGCTCCATATCGATATTATGGATGGCCATTTTGTCCCAAATCTTACTTATGGTCCTTCAATGGTTGCTGCTATACGCAAAGTAGCTCCAAAGATGGAACTTGATGTGCATCTTATGATTTATCAGCCTTTTGATTGGATTGAGCAATTTGCAAGAGCCGGGGCAAATCATATTACATTCCACTTAGAAGCTACGGAAGATTTAGAAGATACAATCGCGTTCATTCGCCGCTGCAATCTTGGGGTGGGAATAGCCCTTAGACCAGAAACTTCTCCAACGCTTTTGCTTAAATATCTCGATAAAATCGATCGCGTTCTCATAATGACAGTCAATCCAGGTTTTGGCGGTCAAGAATTCATGGAGGAAATGCTTCCTAAAATCCAATTCTTCCGTGAAAAATGTGATATGCTAAACATTCCTATAAGCATCCAAGTAGACGGCGGTATCAATCTAGCTACCGGAAAGAAATGTGTTAAAGCAGGAGCTAGCCACCTAGTTGCAGGCACAAGCTTTTTTAAAGCGCCGGACTACAAACAGATGTATGAAGATCTGGCGGCACTAGGAAAATGAAAAAAATCTGTACGATTGGCGGGGGAACCGGCAACTTTGTTGCTTTGCGCGGATTGAAGCACTACGATGTAGATCTTAGTGCTATCGTATCTATGGCAGATGATGGGGGCAGCACGGGCATATTGAGAGATGATCTTGGTGTTTTGCCAGCAGGGGATGCAAGGCAGTGCATCGTAGCTTTATCAAATTCATCTAGATTGATGCGCTCACTCATGAACTATCGCTTCGAAAATGGAAATCTTCGAGGGCATAGCTTCGGAAATCTGTTTTTGTCAGCTTTAGAAAAAGTGACTGGAAGCTTCGAAAAAGCAATTGAAGAGGTTTCTCGCATACTTTCGATCAAAGGAAAAGTCATCCCTGTTACAACACAGCAAGTACGTCTCAAGATGGTTCTAAAAAATAGAACTATGCTTGAAGGGGAGAAAGAGATCTATTTATCAGAAGAGATCGATCAAGGGTATGAAAGTTTATATCTAGAGCCTTATCCTAAAGCAAACCATCAAGCAATAGCTGAAATTATGAATGCTGATGCGATTGTAATGGGTCCTGGCGGCTTATATACTTCGATTATATCCAATTTACTGGTCGAAGGCATACCTGAAGCACTTCGCGAAACTAAGGCGACAATCATTTTTGTTGTCAATTTGATGAATCGCAAGGGGCAGACAACAGGGTTTAAAGTAAGCGACTACATTCAAGAGATTACCCGTTTTATTGGGGAAGATATCTTTGATTACATTCTCGTGAATGATCAAAAACCTCCGCGAGAATTGATTGATAAATATTCTTCTGAAGGGGACCTTGTAGAAAATGACATGCTCGAGGAGCGGGTAGTTTTAGCATCTCTTTTAGGGCCTTTAGAAAACAAATCTTCTGCAGATTTAATGAATAGAAGTTTGATTCGGCATGATTCTCAAAAATTGGCCCAAGAGCTCATGCGAATTATCACAAATGTAGATAAAAATTGTTCACTGGCACTCCTTTAAGGAGATATGGTATAAATTGAGGCATTTATGAAGACATTGAGTAACCAAATTACTCCCGGTATGATTATTTCTCTCGATGATCAAATCTATCGAGTAGAATCTAGCGTAAAATTTACCGTGGCGAAGGGTGTTCCCTTCATCAAAACCAAATTAAAAAACTTAATTACCGGCGAAACCATCGAGAAAAACTTCAAAGTGGACCAAGAAGTCCAAGAAGTAAAACTCGCTGAAAAACGTCTAGAGTATCTTTATTTAGATGGCAACCAACATCTATTTCTAGATATTGATAACTTAGAGCAAGTGATGGTTGCTAAAGAGATCATTAGCGAAAAAGTGAATTTTCTCAAAGAAGGGGTCATTGTCCAAGCTCTTTTCTACGGAGATAAGATCTATTCATTAGAGTTGCCGCAATTCCTTGAGCTTATGGTTGTAAAAACCGAAGATCTCGAGCCTGGCGCGACGATGTTCGCCTCTAACAAAATTGCTGTCATTGAAACAGGGGCTCGCATTGAAGTTCCTATGTTTATTGAAAGTGGTGATATTGTAAAAGTCGATACGACAACTAAAGAATATGTACAAAGGGTATAACCTGTGGATCCTAAAAATTTAAAAGAAATCATTCATCTTTTTGAACGCTCTTCCCTTACTCGCATGGTTATTAAGGAAAAAGGGGGAAGTGAAATCACTCTAGAAAAACAAAGAGAAGTGGCACATGTTGAGCATGCTCCTAGTGTGATGCACCCGCCTGTAGCTGTACGTTCAGCGCAAGCTCCTATGGCTCCTATTGCAAAAGAAGAGCCCTGTGAGTCGGATAACTATCACAAAGTAAAATCTCCTATGGTAGGTACTTTTTACAGAGCGCCATCGCCGCAAGATAAGCCTTATGTAAAAGAAGGCGATCACGTTCATGCTGACACTGTAGTTTGCATTATCGAAGCAATGAAAGTGATGAACGAAGTGAAAGCAGGCAAAGCAGGCGTAGTTAAGTCGTTCCACGTCCAAGATGGGTCTGCTGTAGAATTCAACTCACATCTTCTCAGTATAGGGTAGACATGAAGAAAGTTTTGATCGCAAATCGCGGAGAAATCGCCGTGCGGATCATCCGCGCATGCCATGATATGGGGCTTTCTACAGTAGCAGTTTATTCTGAAGCTGATAGAGAAGCTTTACACGTTTTACACGCAGATGAAGCTATTTGTATCGGTAGAGCTCCCTCATCAGAGTCTTATCTCAAAATTTCAAGTATACTTTCTGCTGCTGAAATTACTAATGCAGACGCTATCCACCCAGGCTATGGTTTTTTAAGTGAAAATGCAAAATTCGCATCGATCTGCCAAAGCTGTGGGCTTACGTTTATAGGGCCTAGCCCTGAAGCGATTGCGCTTCTTGGAAATAAAGCAGAAGCTAAAGAAATAGCAAAAAAAGCGAAATGTCCTGTTATCCCCGGTTCAGATGGGATAGTAAAGACAGCAGAAGAAGGTCTTTCTGTCGCAAAAAAAATGGGATTTCCTATTTTTATTAAAGCAGTTGCTGGCGGCGGGGGCAAAGGGATCCGTATTGCTTATGAAGAATCGGAATTCGTAAGACTTTTTTCTGCAGCAAGGCTCGAGGCGACGAATGCTTTTGGCAACCCAGATGTCTATTTGGAAAAAATGATCGTCAATCCCCGACACGTCGAAATTCAGATTATGGCTGATGCACATGGTAATTGCATCTACCTTGGAGAAAGGGATTGCACTATCCAGAGAAGAAGGCAAAAGCTAATTGAAGAGACTCCTTCACCAGCAGTTTCGCCAAGTCTAAGAAAAAAGATCGGAGAAGCAGCGGTTCGGATTGTGAAGGCGGCAAGGTACCACACAGCAGGCACCGTGGAGTTTCTTTTGGATGAAAATGATGACTTTTATTTTATGGAAGTCAATACCCGTATCCAAGTTGAGCATACAGTGACTGAAGAGCTAACCGGCATTGATTTAGTTCAGCTCCAAATCCGTATGGCCCAAGGAGAAAAGCTTAAAATCAAGCAAGAAGATGTCAATTTGCACGGTAAGCATGTGATGCAGTTTCGTATCAACGCAGAAGATCCTAAGAACAACTTCGCTCCATCGCCGGGAACCTTGCAGTATTTTATCCCTAGTGCAGGACCTCATGTGCGTGTAGATAGCGCATGTTATGCGGGCTACCAAATCCCTCCACATTACGATTCAATGATTGCCAAGTTGATTGTCACAGGAAGTTCAAGAGAAGAAGTGGTGCAAAGGGCTAAACGTGCTCTACGTGAATTCCATGTTGGTGGAATCCATACAACCATCCCTTTCCATATGTACATGTTGAATAACGAAAGATTTTTATCTGGTAAATATCCAATAGGCTATATAGATGAGCTAGTTCAGGAAGGGTGTAAGTTTGACCCTGCTGAATACGAGGATCTTTCCTAAGAATCTATTCGCTAAAATAGAGGATGCAAATCTCCAAGTTCGCGGACTTGGAGATTTTTTTATTCTGCTATTAAGGGATAAAAAAGAGTATTGGCTATATTTTATTGAATATCCGCTGGACACAACCTATCAAAATTCCAGATCTTTTAGATCGTAAAAAAGGTTACTAGGGTTTAAGTTTTGTTTGTGTACAAAATCCCAATAGCCTTAATGGGTAACGCGGTTCGCGTTCTGCCCTTTTTTTCTTCGGATTTTTTTCGTGACAGTCTTGCCGTAGACAACCTCGTGAAGGTTTTGGACTGTAATAAAAGCTCCAGGATCTTCGTTCAATATCACTTCTTTAAGATCGGCTAAATCAAGACGCTCGACAATTACAAACTGTACTTCTCGTTTGTCTCCAGAGTAGCCACCTTTGCCATACAAGACAGTAAGTCCTAATCCTAGATTGTTCATGACTGCTTCAGCGATCTTGTCAGGAACGTTAGAAATGATCATCACAGATTTAAGCTCATCTAGACCTACAATGACCATATCCATCATTTTAAAGGCTACTAGATAGGTTAAAAACGATTTTACAGCGATGTGCCAATCCCAAAAAATTGCTCCATAGGCTCCAAAGACAAAAAGATTTGCTACAAGCACTACTTGTCCTACCGTAAATCCTTTTTGACGGTTGATGATGATTCCCATGATTTCGGTTCCATCAAGGCATCCTCCGTTTCTAATGATCAATCCGGCGCCTATACCGAGTATTGCTCCACCTAGAGCTATGATCTCTAATGAGTCTCCAAAGTAGGGGGGAGCATTTTCTAGTAAAACTAAAAATCCGGCAAAAAGCATCACTGCGATAAACATTTGGATCACAAATGTGCGTCTTATGAACCTGTATGCTAGATAAATAAATGGGAGGTTGAAAATTAGCAAGAAAAGAGAAATCCACTGATCGCCGAACAAACGTCCAAAGATCAAGGCGACACCCACGATTCCGCCGTCAATGAGCAAATTGGGATAAAGAAACATTCTGATCGAAAGAGCGGCTAAAAACGCACCTGTGATAATCCATACATATGCGCTAATCAGTTGAGAAGGTTTTTTCCAGACAGGTCCCATATTATATACTTAGCTCCGTTTCTTTGTATAAAATCCAAACGATACCGATTGAGAGAATAGCACTAAAAAAGCACCAAAGAGAAATAAATGCAAGTTGATTCATGAGGTAGGTAATCAAAGCAAAGAGGGCAAAACTGATCCCCAAGATCTGAATTCTTAAATATGATGAACTAATCGCGCTAGCGATAGTGGCGATTGAGTAAAGAATGAATCCAATATGATAGGGGAAAGGAAATCCTTCCGTATAAGCAAGTGAGCGATTAACAAGAGATACTTTAAGCGGATTTGCTGTGTATATTGACAACCCGAAAATGCAAGCGCCTACAACAAAACCATAGAGGGTCAGAAAGGTGAAAAGTTTTTTCTTTTTTCTTTCGATACATGCCAAAGAGAAAGGAATCCAAAAAGGCCAAAGGGCAAAGGCAAAAAACAGATAC
>VGMA01000036.1 GCA_016866575.1 Chlamydiota bacterium | reverse complement strand
AAATTTCAGGTGGAAATAGAGGGGACAAAACTCCCATACATCCTAATGATCACGTCAATAAAAGCCAGTCTTCAAATGACGTCTTCCCCACAGCGGCACATGTAGCTGCCACATTAGAGGTGGAGAGAAAGCTATTGCCAGCTTTTGAAAAGCTCAAAAATGCTCTTTATGAAAAAGAAAAAGAGTATGCAGATGTGGTAAAAATCGGGCGTACCCATTTGATGGATGCAACGCCCATGACGCTAGGTCAAGAATTTTCCGCGTTTCGTGTTCAGCTTGAAAATTCCATCGAAGAGATCAAAAATAAGTTACCAAAATTGAGGGAAATAGCCCTTGGGGGTACTGCTGTTGGAACAGGATTGAACGCTCCTAAAGGATATGCAGAAAAAGTAGCAGAAAGGTTATCTTTATTTACAGGTACCACCTTTATTACCGCACCAAACAAATTCCAAGCGCTTAGCACGATAGATGCGCAAATTGCTTTAAGTGGGGCACTAAAAAATGCAGCCATAGTATTGATGAAGCTTGCAAATGATATTCGTCTTCTTGGCTCAGGACCTAGGTCAGGGATCGGTGAATTGATTTTACCTGCGAATGAGCCGGGATCATCGATTATGCCTGGTAAAGTCAATCCAACACAGTCAGAGTGTCTAACGCAAATCGCAGCCCAAGTTATTGGAAATGACGTATCTATAGGGTTTAGCGGCGCAAGCGGTCAGCTGCAGCTCAATGTTTTTCGTCCTATGGTGATTTACAATCTCTTGCAATCGATTAAACTTCTTTCTGATGGGGCAGAGAATTTTGTTAAGCGTTGTATCCATGGCATGCGTCCTAATTTAAGACAAATCCAGAGCCATTTGGATAAATCTTTGATGCTTGTTACAGCTTTAGCTCCTCAAATAGGATATGATAATTCTGCAAAAATAGCTAAATTGGCCTACGATAAGCATCTTACCTTAAAACAAGCAGCTCTAGAGCTCGAATTAATCTCTGAAGAAGAATTTGATAGACTTGTGGATCCTAGAAAAATGCTCTAAGATATGGCTATTTAGCTATTTTGGATAAATGTAGCGGCCATCAAGGCAGCGAGTTGAGCTGTCGTCTCTTGAATATCTTTTTTGGGATTTAATTCAGCGATATCAAATCCAATAGATTTGCCACTTTTTGCAACCATTTCTATGATTGAGCGAACTTCATTAGGAAATAGACCAAGGGGTTGGGGAGCGCTTACACCCGGAGCAAAAGGGCTTGCAAAAACATCTAAGCATAGAGAAAGATAGATTTTTTGATGGTTTTGCAAAAACTTTTCAATTCGATCACGAGCTTTATCGATTTCATTAGCTAGCACGTATTCTACATAATGTTTTCTTGCTTCATCAAAAAGCTCTTGAGTATTGCCTAATTGTTGTATACCAATGGCTAAGTAATTAAAGGGGAGGTTTTCTTGAGCTCTTTTTTTGGCCATTTGCAAAAAAGATGTCCCAGATGTTCCTTGATGATTGACAAGTGGTCTTAAATCAAAATGGGCATCAAGATTGATGATACCAAAAGGCTCTTTCGGATATGCTTTTGATAAACCTAAAAAATGAGCATATGCAACTTCATGCCCTCCGCCAAAGATTAAAGGTTTTAGTCCTTGCTTGTGAAGAAGATGAATAATTTCACTTAGAGCTTCTTGTGATTTTTCAAGATTTTTATCTCTACAAAAGATGTTTCCAAAGTCGTAGATAGATTTATCAAAATGGACAGGTAGACGGGCAAGGCTTTTTCTAATTGCATCAGGTCCTTCATGCGCACCGATATTTCCTTGATTTCTCAAAACGCCTTCATCAGAGCTGAAACCTATGATAGCGTGTTGATCATTGACAAGTTTTTTAGGTTGAAAAAAATCGATACACTCAACGACTTGATAGATGCGTGAGCGATCTTTTTCCCCTTTTCTTCCTTGCCAAAGATCTTCTTTAGCTATTTCGTATCTATCTTGCCAATTTGCCATCAATAACCACCAAGAACGGTTTCATCATCCCTTGAGCATATAGTATTTCTCTATAATCAGAGCAAGGAAAAATGGCTAAATCTGCGCTCATCCCTACATCTAAAACGCCTCGATCAGGTACTTGCAATGCTTTTGCCGCTCTTTCAGTAATAGCTGCAAAGGTTTCAGCAACGCTTAATTTTTCATAAGCTCCTATAATAGCAGCTTGGCATAAAAGATCACCCATAGGAGCAGATCCAGGGTTCCAATCAGAAGCGATAACTACAGCAAGATTTTTGTCTAAAAGCATCCTGGCAGGAGCAAACTGCATACCAAGACCTAGCGATGCGCCAGGTAAAACAATAGGAATCACGTCTGCTTTTGCTAATGCATCAGCATCTTCTTCACTAGAAACTTCGAGATGATCTGCGCTTAATGCAGTTACTTCACAAGCTAAAAGGGCACCTTGGCGGGAAAACTGATCAGCATGGACTATCAAGCTAAAGCCCATTTTTTTAGCTTCTAAGAGGTAATGTTTTGCTGATTCTTTAGAAAAGGCACCTTCTTCCACAAATATATCAACGCGCTTTGAGGAGATTTTTGGTAAAAGTTCTACTAGAATATGATCAAGATAGCTTTTTTCATCTATAAATTCAGGAGGTTTAATATGCGCTGCTAAGCAGGTCGAGATCAATTTTAAAGGCACTTTTGAAGCTGCGTCATTTATTGCCTGTAGCATCTTTAATTCATCTTTAATAGTTAGCCCATAACCACTTTTGACTTCGCATGTGGTAACTCCACGACGAACAAGCTCATGCGCTCTAGAAATGATCCCTTTTTCTAAATCTATTTGAGATGCAGCGCGTGTTTTTCTAACACTATCCATAATACCGCCTCCTTCAGAAGCGATTTGTTGATAGCTTTTTCCGCTAACTCTCTTGGTGTAATCACCACATCGATTTCCCGCAAAACAGATGTGGGTATGAGCATCGATCAGACCAGGTAGACAAACAGCTGGTTGATCAATTTCTATTTCTAGTTTGTGCCGTTTTATCAAATCACTAAACAGACCTATTTCACGAATTTTGTCTCTTTCAACAACGATTGCTCCGTTTTTGATCACATGTAATTGATCATCAGAAATAGGGCCTCTTTGAGGAAGCCCTTGCATTGTAATGATCTCTTTAAAAGGCCCGGTTAGCATGAAACTCCCTCAAGAGAGAATTTTTTAGCACAATTTTTTGCAATGTCATAACCAGCATCTGCGTGGCGGAATATCCCCATGGCAGGATCATTGAATAATACTCTTCTTAAACAATCATCAGCTCTTTTTGTTCCGTCAGCAACAACGACCATGCCAGCATGCTGAGAAAACCCGATTCCCACGCCGCCTCCATGGTGTAGTGATACCCATGTAGCTCCACCTGCGCAGTTTGATAATAGATTTAAAATCGGCCAGTCAGCTACTGCGTCACTGCCATCTTTCATTTTTTCCGTTTCTCTAAATGGAGATGCAACAGATCCTGAATCTAGGTGATCTCTTCCTATGACTATGGGTGCTTTTACTTTTTTCTTGCGAACTAAATCATTGAATAAAAGTCCCGCTTTTTCCCTTTCCCCGAGACCTAACCAGCAAATGCGCGCTGGAAGTCCTTGGAAAGAAACTTTCTTTTTGGCTTCTTCGAGCCAACGGCACATGAGTTTGTTTTCTGGGAAAAGTTCCATTAATGCCTTATCGGTTACAGCTATATCTTCTGGATCACCCGAAAGAGCTACCCAGCGGAAAGGCCCTTTTCCTTCGCAAAATAAAGGGCGGATATATTCAGGTACAAATCCGGGTATACGGTAAGCCTCTTTTTCGCCACCTTGTTTTGCAAATTCACGAAGGTTATTTCCGTAATCAAAGACAACAGTGCCTCTTTCTTGCATAGTTAATAGAGCTCTGACGTGCTCAGCCATGCTCAAAAGTGCTAATCTTTTGTACTCTTTAGGATCAGCTTTTCTTAAATCTTGAGCTTGCGAAAAGGTGATTTGCGATGGCACATAACCATTAATAGGATCATGCGCTGATGTCTGGTCTGTAGCCATATCAGGAATGATGCCGTCTCTCAAAAGAGCTTTTAGCGTTGTTCCTATATCGGCGCAAAGACCGATGGATAATGCTTCTTTTCTTTGTTTAGCTTCTAATGCCCAGCGTACTGCCTCATGATAATCATCTGTCATACGATCGATATAGGCAGTTTTAAGTCGTTTTGCAATACGCTCTTTGTTGATATCAACTCCTAAAAACACTCCGCCATTCATCGTGACAGCAAGCGGCTGCGCTCCACCCATGCCACCTAAGCCGCCTGATACAACAAGCTTGCCCTTTAAATCGCTTTGATATGATTGGCGCGCTGCTTCGGCAAATGTTTCATATGTTCCTTGCAATATCCCTTGAGTTCCTATGTAGATCCAGCTTCCTGCAGTCATTTGTCCATACATCATGAGACCCCTTTGCTTGAGATCTAAAAAGTGTTCCCATGTAGCAAAATGTGGAACTAGATTGCTGTTTGCGATTAACACGCGTGGTGCTTCAGAGTGTGATCGGATTTTTCCTACAAGTTTTCCTGATTGGATGAGTAGACTTTCTTCATCTCCCATAGTTAAAAGCGCATGTAAGATCTTTTCTAAACACTCTTGATTTCTAGCGGCTTGTCCTATTCCGCCATAGACAACTAGTTCTGAGGGGTCTTCAGCAACTTCTTGATCGAGGTTATTCAATAGCATCCTTAAAGGTGCTTCAGTTTGCCAAGAACGTGCATGTAAAGTGTCTCCTCTGGGAGCTCTATAGTTAGGGTGATTTGCGTAATTTTTGAAAAATTCGTTCATAAATTTTTATCCTAGTGTTTACGCGATCTTAAAGAAAAAATCTAATTCATTAAAAGCAAAAATCATTTTAATAATTCTCTAGAGATATATGTGGAGGCCTCTATATATTCACGATTTCTTAACACTCAAAAAAATAGGGGATTTAATAATTTCGACGATAGCATCGAGTATTTCTATACCAAAAACTTATGAAACGGCAACACAAGTTGCTATTGAAAAAGAAGAACAAGAGATTGCAGTTCATGCTAAACCTACATCGCATTGTACATTCCAAGGTTTTCATGATTACACAGAAGCAGAAAATGTAGCTTTTCATAACATGATGGAAAAAATTCAAGCAGCTTTTGAATTGCACGGTTTTTGTCCTTTTTATCCTAGACCTGTCGAGCCAGTTTCATATTTATGTAAAAATGCGGGTGGAGAAGAAATCACTAAGCAAGTATTCGGCGTTGCTCGTTTAGCAGATAATACACTTACGAATTTAGGAATGCCTTTTGATAGAACTGTAGCACTAGCAAGCTGGATTTTACGCCATGCAACAGAAACAAAATTTCCGATGAAGAGATGGAATAACGATATTTCATGGAGAGGAGAACACGCATCGCCAGGAAGATATCGCGCTTTTTTTCAGTGCGATGTAGATATTATCAACACGGAAATTACCCCTATCGCAGATGCAGAGGTGATTTCTACCATGTACGATGTCTTAAAAGATCTTGATATTGGCCCGTTTACAATGTTAGTCAATCACATATCGATTGCACATTCTCTAGTGGATTCTTTAGGGGTTTGTTCTGAAGAAGAAAAGGCTTCAATTTTACGTATAGTAGATAAAATGGAAAAACTGCCTAGAGAGGAAATTAGACAAGAAATTTTAGAGATTATAGGAGAGGAAAAACAAGCTCAGCTTGATGAAGTATTAGAAGTGTTTTCTTTTAAAGGAAGTCTACAAAGTTTTAAGTATAACGAAAAATTTGCTACAAGCAAACTTATCGATGGTGTAGATCAACTTAGCCAAATTTTTATGGCTTTAGAGGAGTTAGATGTCGATCTTTCTAAGGTTCTTTTTTGCCCCGGACTTGTTCGTGGTTTAGAGTATTATTCCGGTGTTGTCGCCGAGACTTTCCTTGATGGAGAAGATCCTCAAACAGGGAAATCGTATAGAGATTACGGAAGCATTGCAAGTGGAGGTCGTTATGATAATCTTGTAGGTTCACTTGCTTCAAGAGATAGCGGTACAGATCGATACTCTAATCTAAAAGGAACAGGTATGTCTATAGGCGCCTCACGTCTTTTTGATATTCTCTGTAGGCACGAAAAAATCCACCTCAATCTTAAATCTACAGCAGATGTTCTTGTAGGATATCGCACACAAAATCAAAGAAGAACTGCTATAAAAATCGCTAAGATTCTTCGTGAAAACGGTATCAAAGTAGATCTTTATAGTGACGAAACGAAAAAAGTAAAGCATCAGCTCAAGTATGCAAATGACAAGGGAATTCCTTGCACGATTTTAGTCATGGAAGACCAAAAAACAGAAGAAGGGCTCAATAGCTTTTTAGTAAAAGACATGCAGATGTATCTCAGCGATGTAGCATACAAAGGTGTAGACCATAAGCTGATTGAAACTGCAATCAATCATGTGAAAAGGGTGGTAAGCAATGATTCTTGAATTAGGACTAGACCATGAGCTTACTATGCAGGATTTTTGCGACGTGGTCTATCATTATAAAAAAGTTTCCTTAAGTAAAAAAGCGATCAAAAGGCTGCATAAAACACGTGATTTTATTCAGATGCTGGAAAAAAGTCAGCGTAAAGTTTATGGATTTACTACAGGATTTGCTGATCTAAGAGATAGTTATGTGCCGCCCGAAAAGGCGGCTGAGCTTTCTTTGAATCTAATACGCAGTCACGATGCCGGCATAGGGCAAAACCTGCCTTTAGATGTAGTCAGAGGAGGAATGCTCATTCGGGCAGTTTCACTTGCAAAAGGACATTCAGGCTTTTCTGAAAAAAGTTTGATGGTCTTATTAAACATGATCAATGAAGACATCATTCCTGAAATTCCGTGCCATGGATCTTTGGGAGCAAGTGGTGATTTAGCCTATTTTGCAAGACTTGGAAGAGCTATGCTAAAAGATCCGGTTTATGTTGTACATAAAGGTGTTCGCAAAACCGCTGATCAGGCTTTAGATGAATGTGGTATTGAACCATTCAAGCCTTTATCTAAAGAGGGGCTTGCACTAATAAACGGCACATCATTCATGGCCTCTATGCTTGCAATCGCTATGGAAAAAGAACTAAAAATTTTAGAAACTTCAATGGGTCTACAGGCTCTTTTTTTAAATTCTGTAGGGGCTTTAGAAAGTGCGTTTTTAGATTGTATTCAAGAAGTTAGAAAGCAAGAAGGTCAAAAAGATATCGCTAAGATTCTACTAAGCTTTTTATACAATTCTCCATTTACGAATCGAAATAACGTTCAAGATGACTATAGCATACGCTGTTTGCCGCAAATAATCGGTCCTAAGTTAGAACTCATTTTGTCGCAAGCAAAAGTAGTTGAGCGTGAATTGAATGCGGTTACTGACAATCCTTTAATTTTCTTAAATGAAGAGATCTCAGATGCAATACATCCTGATTTAAAAATGGAATTTGAAGGAGATCAGTGGGCGATCTTATCTTGCGGAAATTTTCACGGCGAATACCAAGCAGTCGCAGCTGATGCTATTGCTACTGCTAATGCTAAGATTGCACTTACCTTTGAGCGGCAAATTACCTATTGTCTAAATCCTAAGCGCAATCAGTTTTCTTTGCCTTGTTATTTGATCAAAGATGCAAGTAAAAAAGGCTTGATGTCTGGTTTGATGATTACGCAATATACAGCAAATGCAGTAAGTCAAAAAATTGCACAGCTGGGTATTCCAGCGTCGATTTTCAATATCACTAGCGCTAACGAATCAGAAGATATCGTCAGTTATGGTGCAACAGCAGGAATGAGATTATTAGAACAGCTTGAATATATGGAGCAGTTAAATGCAATATATGCAACTGTTGTGATGCAAGCTTATGCTTTAAAAAGAGAAGAAAAACAGATCTCATCTTTATTAATCTCAGAGCATATATTCATTTTATTGCAAAAGAAGATGGAAAATAGTTTCCCTATTTTAACAGATACTGCTTTTGATCAATACGATCGAATACGTAAGGCTCTAGATGATCTCGATATCCCAAATCTTATCAATAGACCATTTTATTGCAGGGCAAGGGGTAAAATTTAGGGGGTTAAACCTCTATTAATAAATTAAATTCTTAAAGTATGATGTTCAATTCATCTTAAAGGGGGTGGTTATGATACGCTTTATTCGCTGTATTTTTGCAGCAATCTTATTTTCGGCATCTGTTGGCTATGCAGATGCAGATAGTATTGTTATTGGCACAAGTTCCGGGTATGCTCCTTATGTAAGTATCAATACAGAAGGTGTTTATGAAGGATTTGATATTGATGTTTCTAATGAGCTTTCAGCTAAGCTTGGAAAGAAATGTGTTGTAAAGGATTTAGGTAGCATGCCCAGTCTACTTTTAGCCCTTAAGCAAGGAAAAGTAGATGTTGTTATATGGGCAGTTTCTATAACACACGAAAGATTAGAGCAGATGGAAATGATCCATTATCAGGGAGAAAAAATTGTTAGCTTCCCTATGGTCTTTTGGAAGCAAGTTCCTAAGGGCGTTAAAACCTTTAGTGATTTGAGTCAGGATAAATTTCCAGGTAAGACCGTTTGTGTTGAAGCGGGTACTTGTCAAGAAGATACATTAAAAGAATATCCGGAAATCAAGTTGAAGTATGTAGATAAAATCAGTGATGCTCTGATGGAGATTAAGTATGGAAAATCTTTGGCAACTTCTATTGATCCGTCTCTTTTACCTAGTTTAATGGCAAAACACAAAGAGTTAAAGGTAGTCTATTTTGATCTTCCTTCAAATCTTCATTTTCTAGGTAACGGTATTTGTGTAGATAAAAAAAATCAGCAGCTAGCTAATCAGATCCGTATTGCCGTTGAAGAGTTGAAGGCGAGTGGTAAGATTGTACAGCTTGAAAAAAAATGGAATCTGAGTGGTTAAAAAATGATAGATTTTACAAAAGATTTTTTGGTCCGTTTTTTTCCGTTGTTCTTACAAGGGTTAAAAATGACCTTAGAGGTTTGGGTATTTTCTGCAGCTCTCAGTGGATTTTTAGGTATTACATTTGGTATTCTTACTTGTGATCGCCTCAAAAACGTCTTTACTACGTTTATTGAAATCATAACGTTTGTATTGAGGGCGGTTCCATTTTTTGTTCAGCTGCTTATTGTTTATTTTGTATTGCCTGATTTAATAGGGTGCAATTTAGAGCCTTTCCCGGCGTCCGTTATTGCTTTAGGACTTTGTTCATCAGGCTATGTTACGCAAATTGTAAGGGCAGGAATCAATTCTATTCCTTCTGCTCAATGGGAATGTGCCGATACCCTTGGTTACAGCACATTTGAAATTCTATGGTATGTGATTTTGCCACAGATGGTGCGTAATGTATTACCAGCTTTTAATAATGAACTTGATTCACTATTAAAAAGCACATCTATTGTTGCTTCAATAGGAATGCTTGAACTTACGCGTGTAGGAATGAACATCGTTTCACGCGAAATGCAACCTGTTCCTGTCTATTTGACAATAGCTTGTTTTTATATAGTAATGTCTGCTTGTCTAAATGTAGTTACCCGTTTCTTGGAAAGGAAGCTCTGCTATGCTAAAGCTTGAAAATATTGAGCTCAATAAGGGGTCTAAGAAGATCCTTACAAATATCAATCTTTCCATTCCTCATAAGAGAATCACACTTTTTTTAGGGAAGAGTGGTTCGGGAAAGACTTCTTTATTACGCTGTATTGCGCAATTAGAGGGGCACTATAGAGGTAAAATTACATATGGGGGAGTTTGTTTAAAGGAAATGGCTCGAAAAGAAAGAGCGCAAATCCTTAGCTTTCTTCCTCAGTCTTATGTCTTATTTCCCCATATGAACGTATTGAAAAATTGTGCGCATCCTATGAAGCACTTATTCAATATTTCCCAAAAGCAAGCTGAAGATCAAGCCTACCATTTGCTGCAAGCATTTGGTATGGAGATCTTTGTTAACTCTTATCCTCACGAACTCTCAGGAGGGCAGCAGCAAAGAGTAGCGATAGCAAGAGCTGTGGGATTAAGACCTAAGTATTTACTTCTTGATGAGCCTACATCCGCTTTAGATCCAGAAAATACGCAGATTTTGATCAAAATTCTTCGCAATTTGGTTTCTGAACAAACTGGGATTATTGTCTCAAGTCAGGATATGGATTTTGCAGAAAAAATCATGGATTTCAGCATCTTCCTTTCGCATGGAATTCTTACTGAAACTTTTGATGCAAAAGGTGATAGAGAAAGAGAAAAGGAAAGCGATATTTTTAGGTTTCTATACGCTAGATCCACTGGCACCTAAATACGTGTATTTGTCTAACTAGGTAGAACATTCTATCTAGTTAGATCTATTTGATCTTAGTATTCAATGGTTTGCCAAGACGAGCGCAAATAAATCGAAAGAAAAGAATAGGGTGTTGAAGCACCAGCTTGCAAGCGATAAAAAAATTAAGACTTTTTGGCTCTTTTACAAGTACATCCTCAGACTCTTTTGCCGCATCTTCAATCCACTCCTTATATACAGGGATCAAAGGGGGGAGTTTATCAAGAGGAAAAAGACGTACCTCAATGGTTTCTAAAGGTGAGGGAAGGCCTTGTTTAATTACTGTGCACTCATAAAAATGGGTCGGGCGAATGAATTTCCCTTTCGCTTGGTAAAAAGCAACTTTTCTTTTGATGAAGGTTGTAAAACCAAGTTCTTCTTCAACTTCACGAATGGCGGCTTCTTCAGGAGTTTCTCCTTCTTCAATACCTCCGCCTGGAAGAACCCAAACAGGTACATCGCGTCTTTTCATTAAATAGACACTTTTTCTATCCAAAGAGAAAATGATTGCAGCAACGCTAGACATGAATTCACCAAAAATAGTAATATTATCCAAATGAAAATTGTTTGTCTTGCAATCATTGCTATTTTTGTTACAGGGTGCAGCACGCCTCACTTTGTATTAGTAAAAGATGAAGCTGTTACTAAACAGCGTCTTGCTTCCTCATTTGTGAAATCTCCTGATCCTGAAAGAACATCTTTTAAGCCAGGCCAACGCCTCATTGTTGAGTGGCTTTTGCCGTATCAGCAACTAAAAGCTGACAAGCTTACCTTATGTTTACACGTGATGTATGGAAACTTAGAAGAAGAAGTCGTCGAGTATCCAGTAAATACTATCGCAGGATTTGTCTCTCACCTTGTATTAGATCCTCAGTTTACTGAAAAGAAAGGGGTAATCTCTTACAAAGCTGAAATTATTGATAGTGAGAAAAATATCATCGAATCCTTTAAGCAAAAGCTTTGGGTTGAGCCGGTAACACCCGGAAAAAAATCCTCCTAGTCTATCTTAGCGCTCTATTTTTGCATTATACTGCTAGATCTAAGTTTTTTTGCAGCGCTAAGAATTAACTCTTTTGTCGTTTCAAAATCTAAGCATGCATCTGTAACTGAAATATTGGGATGGATTTTCCCTGAGGTAATCTTTTGTTTTCCTTTCTCTAGAAAACTTTCTAACATCAGACCTAAGATATTTGTATTTCCAGATAGGATCTTCTCTAAAACATCATCAAAGCAAAAAATCTGATAATCAGCAATTTTACCGCTATTGCCATGAGAGCAATCAACCAATATTCGGCTGTGAATTTCATGAAGAAATTGGCTGTGAAGGATTTGGTCTATCTGTGGATAGTTTGGACCTTGTTTTGATCCTCTAAGAACAAGATGAGTAAAAGGGTTCCCATTAGAAGTGGTTTTTTGTATAAGTCCTTGTTCATTAAGACTAAGATATGTGTGGCGATGACGGGCAGATTGGATGGCTTGAAAGGCACTTTCTGTATCACCATCTATCCCATTTTTAAAACCAACAGGTAAGCTAAGCTTAGAAACAGCTTGTCTATGGATCTGAGATGATACTGTTCTTGCGCCAATAAATCCCCATGAAATCAAGTCTTCATAATAGGAAAAAACCAAAGGATCGACGATTTCGGTAGCTAAAGGAAGTTCTAATTCACTAAGCTCTAAAAGAGTCTCTCTAGCAAGAAATAAACCTTCATCTATTTTATGCGAATCATCTAGATAGGGATCGTAAGCTAAACCTTTCCAGCCTAACTGTGTGCGCGATTTTTCCATGTAAGCTCGCATGATGAGAAAACAGCTATCTTCTATTTCTAAAGAGAGCTCTTTAAGTCTTTTGCCGTACTCTAGAGCGCTGTTTTTATCATGAATAGAGCAAGGGCCTACTATTAATGCGATTCTTTTATCGTTTTTTGAAATGAGCTCTTTGATGGTTTGTCTTGCTTTTGTAATACAAAAAGATGCTGTATCAGTTTTAGACAATTGTGTTTTGAGCTCTAAGGGAGTGGGTGTATATGAATCCATGCATTAACGATTGCATAAGGCCCATTTTTTTTGGAGTGATAAAAAACATTTCTTATGAATTATGAGTGGAAAAAGATGTAGAAAATAGTTACCA
>VGMA01000035.1 GCA_016866575.1 Chlamydiota bacterium | reverse complement strand
GGCCTAATCCTAATTGTCCATAAATGCCAAAAGCTAGAGAGTCATCAACATAAAAAACGACATCTTGCTCTTTTGCTTTATCTAAAATCTGTTTTTCTTTCCAAAATTCACCAGTCAATGAAGATAGCGTAGTAGTCACTATCGCTTTGCCTGTCGCAGTTTTTGGCAAAACCTTGTCATGATCAAAAAGATGGGTATTGCCTTTTTTTTGCCCTTTGACAAGAGGAAAGTACTTGTCGATGTAGAGCTCCATTTTGGGGTGATTGAGTGCGCTGAGTAAGCTCTCATGCATCGATTCTGCAGAGTTGAATAAAAACACGTGCTTTTTATGGAGTAAGGCAGCAAGCCTTTCTTCCACTTTTCTTTGCGCTTCTAGCTGAGATAAAAGGATTCTTGTGTGGTGAAAACCGCTTCCCCATTTGCCTACAGCTTCGATCGCTTTACGTTTGATGTAATCGTGGCCAGAGAGAAAAAAGAGATCTTGATGAGCAAAGTTGAGCTCTGGATCAATCAAGGGGCGGCTAGTGAACGGCTGCAGGTGTCGAAAACGCTTTTGCGCAAGACGTCTTTCCAAAATATCATGTAAAACGGCGTGGCTCATAGTCTGCTAAAATGGAACATCGGCGAATCTTCTTGGCTCAATGCATCACCAAAAACATAGCCTCGATGTTTTAAATCATGTGTGTGTGGATCGTTTTCGTTGTAAATGTAAATGGAACGGTGTGAGCCAAACGTCAGCAGCGTGTAGTGGTGAGAAGCAAATAGAGGTTTGAAGTCGAGTTTGAAGTCGGGCTTGATGAATAAGACATTTTCTAGTTCTTGAGGAAATGGCGCTGGGGGAAGGTCTTGTTTTGTCAAAAATGTGGGGAATATCACCCCTGCGATCACATCTTGGAAAGAGCTGATCTCTTCAAGCGATCTAGGCTCATCGAATATCTTAGGGATGTTTTTTGTCGCCGTAAAGGTCTGTTCAAACAGCATGCGCAGTTTTGGGGTACGGGTCAAGCTGGCAACAATTTTTGCCAAGAAAGGCTTTTGGAGAAGAAGTTTTCTCTCTTCAAGGTTTTTCCACTTCAAGATGTGCTCCATCGGGAGGATGTGCTGGAACTCGATGTGTCCAAAGCTTGAAAAGTAGTTGATTTGGTATTCTGCTATTTCAAAGCGCATAACCGTTGTATTGCCTCTTGTGCTTGTGTTTGTGTGCAAAATGTAGAAAGCCTCATGTACTGTTCTCCGCCTTGGCCAAATCCTGAGCCAGGTATCGCAATGATGTTGGCTTTTTCTAAAAGTTCATCGAAAAAGTCCCACGAGGGTTTATTCACTTTCCAGAAGATGTATGGGCAGTCAAGACCGCCTAAGAATGTTTCACCTTGCTTTTCCAAAAATGTGCGGATGATCGCTCCACTTGCTTGGTACTCTTTGATCTGCGCTCTTGTTTCCATTAAGCCTTGTCCAGATAAAGAGGCTTCAGCCCCTTTTTGGATAGGATAAGAAACCCCGTTAGTTTTCGTCTCTTGCCTAAGCTCCCATAAACGGTTGATTTCTATGCCGTCGACCACGAGTTCTTTTGGAACAACAGAGTATCCGCAGCGAAGGCCTGTAAAGCCGGCAGATTTGGAAAAGCTGCGCATTTCTATAGCCACTTCTTTAGCGCCCGGGATCTCGTAGATGCTTTTGGGCTTTTCGCTGTCTTGAATGAAGTCTGCGTAAGCGCCGTCATAAAGAATGATGGCTTTATGTTTTTTGGCGTACTGGACCCACTTTGTCAAATCTTCTCTTGAAAGAGAGACTCCTACAGGATTGCTCGGCGAGCAAAGATAAATCAGCTCTCCTTTTTCTTCAGGGGGGAGCAAGGTAATCCCATCAAAGGATACGACGTTTTTAAATCCGTCGATAGCTGCTGTCATTTTGTATAATGGATAGACCGGGTCTGCAATCAAAACGGTGAGATCTTTATTAAAAAGATCACTTGCGTGGCAAATATCGCTATTGATTCCATCGGAGATGAAAATTTCTTTATAGTCGATGTCGTATTTCTTGTACTCGGTATCGACGATCGCTTCTCTTAAAAAACGGTATCCACAGCCAGGTCCATACCCCTTTTTTCCTTCCTCTTGGCTCATTTGTAAAACAGCATTTTGAATCGCATCCTTAATCGAAGGAGCAAGAGGCAGTGCAATATCTCCAATGCCGAGATTGATCAAATTCGCGCTAGGATGTTTTTGACGAAAAGAAGAAACTCTTTGTTCGATTTCAAAAAACAGATAGCTACGCTTGCACTGTAAAAGATGGGGGTTGATCATAGGGAGTCGATGGTACCATTTAGCTTGAAAGAAGTCGAATGAAAAGTTATACTCAGCCCCATGTTTACAACCTTCTTAACAAGGCGCGAGGAGATTGAAAAAATCCTCAATTATAGCTTTATAGACCCATCTTTGCTTTTGCTTGCTTTCACCCACCGCTCATTTGTCAATGAGAACCGAAAACTGACCGAAGAGCATAACGAAAGACTTGAATTTCTAGGTGACGCCATCTTAGGCTTTATGGTAAGTGATTTTTTGTATCGACATTTTCCGCATGAAAATGAAGGTAAACTCTCTCAGCAAAAAGCAAGCCTTGTCGATTCAGCCGCATGCGCTCTCTATATGCAAAAGCTCGATCTTGGCCCCTACCTTTTGATGGGAAAAGGGGAGCTATTGAATGAAGGAAAAGCGCGCGAGACCATTTTATCTGATGCATTTGAAGCGATGATCGGCGCGATTTATATCGATGGAGGCCTTGAGAAGGTAAAAGAGTTTTTTTGGGGCCATTTTGAGCAAGAAGTTCTCGAAATTTTGCAAAAACCTTGCCCAAACTGGAAAGCAGATCTACAAGATATCGTACAAAGACTCTATCACGTGCAGCCAGAGTATGTCGTGATGAGTGAAGAAGGCCCTGACCATTCTAAAACCTTCCATGTGGTAGTAAAAGTGGCCGGTAAAGAGGTGGGCTCAGGTTCAGGATGTACAAAGAAAACCGCGCAGCAAGCCGCAGCGCAGCAGGCAATAGAGCAGGGGAACATATGAAGCAAAAAATTGCGTGGGTATGTAACGAATGTGGTCATCAGCAAATCAAATGGTCAGGAAGCTGCATTGCTTGCCAGCAGTGGAATACTTTTGAAAAGATCGTAGAAGAAGAAACGGAAAAAAGGTTCCATGCTCCCGCAAAGCCGACAAAGCCTAAAAAGGTCAATGAAATATCGGTAGAGGATTTCCCAAGATTTTCTACAGGATTCAATGAATTTGATCGGCTATTAGGATCAGGTGTTGTCTTCGGCTCGCTCAATTTGATTGGGGGCGATCCAGGCATTGGAAAATCGACCTTGATGCTCCAGCTTTCTAATCACTTCGCCCTTTTAGGGAAAAAAGTACTCTATATCTGCGGCGAAGAGTCAGAAAAGCAAACATCGCTAAGAGCAAAAAGACTAGGCGTTGTTGGAGATCTTCTCTATCTTTACAGCGAAACCAATTTTGCCAATATTGCAGCCCAAATTGAAGAATTAAAGCCTGATGTTTTGATTGTCGACTCCATTCAAATTGTCTACAAACCAGACGTCCCTTCATGCCCAGGATCTGTTACACAGGTAAGAGACGTTGCGCTAGAGTGCATGCACATTGCTAAAGGCGCCGGCATTACCACCTTTATCATCGGCCATGTCACTAAGCAAGGAGAGCTTGCAGGACCGAGAGTTTTAGAGCATATCGTCGACACTGTGCTTGAATTTGAAGGGGATAGGCGGCAAGGATTCAGGATGATGCGGATGAGAAAAAACCGCTTTGGTCCAACAGATGACTTAGTCATATTCCAGATGACAGAATCAGGACTTGAAGAGGTAGAAAACCCCTCGAGAATGTTTTTAGAAGAGCGCTCGCAAAAAGTGCCAGGCTCAGTGATCATCCCGACAATGGAAGGATCAAGAGCCTTTTTAGTAGAAGTGCAAGCGCTAGTTTCCTCATCAGCATTTTCTACCTCTTCAAGAAAATCAAGCGGTATCGATCAGAACCGTTTAGCTCTTTTATTGGCAGTGTTAGAAAAAAGAATGGGCTATAGATTTGGCAATCTCGACGTCTTTAGCTCTATTGTCGGGGGGTTAAAAATCACAGAGCCTGCCATTGATTTAGGTATTTTAATGGCTATCAGTTCTTCATACAGCAATCGCGTATTAGAAGATGATATCGTATTTGTCGGAGAAGTGGGACTTTCAGGAGAAATCAGAAGCGTTCCTCGCATTGAACAGAGAATCAAAGAAGCAAAGTTGATCGGATTTAAACGTTTTGTTTGCCCAAAAAGGAATGTTGAGGGTATAGATCAACGATTAACTAGCGGTCTTGAGATTATTCCGGTTCAACTTGTCGAGGAGGTTGTCAGTGGTTTTATTGGCTAGCAGAAAATCCCCTTTAGCTTTAGCTCAAGTAAAAGAGATCTTAGAGGAAATGCAAAAGTTCCATCCTAAGATCGAGTTTGAAACAATTCAAGTAGACACAACAGGAGATATCGATCTTCAATCATCGCTTCGCACGATGGGCAGTACCGATTTTTTCACAAAACAGATCGATGAGCTTTTACTTTCCTCAAAATGTGATGCTGCTATTCACTCTGCCAAGGATCTTCCCAATCCACTCCATCCTCTTTTAGAAATCGTCGCTATCACCAAAGGGGTAGATGCATGTGATGTCATCGTGATGAAAGATGGAATGAAATTTGCAACTTTGCCAACTGGGGCAAAAGTTGGAGCATGTTCTTTGAGAAGAATCGAAGCGATTTCCAAACTTCGCTCTGATGTAGAAATCGTCGATATCAGAGGCAATATAGGTCAAAGGCTAGAGAAGCTCTTTGTAGGCCAGCTCGATGCCGTTGTGATGG
Organism: Chlamydiota bacterium; assembly: GCA_016866575.1. Lineage (GTDB taxonomy): Bacteria > Chlamydiota > Chlamydiia > Chlamydiales > VGMA01 > VGMA01. The sequence continues at coordinate 7,779 of VGMA01000035.1, read as the reverse complement.
CAAAAGCGGCGCTGATTCGGCTAGATCTTTTGCATCTTAACTATGAAGAAATCCAAGATCAAACAGCCCCTTTGCAAGGGCGCTTAGCTGTTGTTGCAAGGCGAGGGGATAAGAAAATCGAGGATCTTTTCGCTTGTATTAAAGTAGCCCAATAGAGTATCCCTAAATGATAGTTTTTGTTTGGAACACGGGTTGGTAGCTAGTTACAAACAAATAGAGGTATCTTATGTTCATAAGCAAGGATAAGAAGTCGGTTTTGTACTTAGGATTGAATCCTAGTCACTATCCGCAAGAAAGGCCGATTCTACATTGTCCTGTGATCAAGATCGTGCCGAGATCGAAAGAGTCTTTGGAGATCAAAGAGGTTTTTGCAAAAATAGAGGAATATTCCCACATTATTTTTACAAGCAAAAATGGGGTGGAAATCTTTTTTGAGTATCTTGAAGCATTTGGGCTTGATCGAGAAAAATTGCGCCAAACAGTCATTATAGCAGTAGGACATGTCACCGCACTTTATCTTGAAAAAGAGGGTATGTCTGCAAATTTTGTCGCAGGCAACGAGTGCCAAGAGGGCATTATCGATATTTTATCAGAGATGGATCTCGATGGCGCCAATATGCTCCTTCCTCGCTCATCGATTGCAAGACCGCTACTTTCAGAATATTTAGTAGAACAACAGATCAAACACAAAATCTGTTCTTTATACGACACCATTTCTCATAAACCAGAGACACTCCCTGATTTAGAAGATGTGGGGGAAATCGTGTTTACAAGCCCTTCAACTGTCGATGCATTTTTTGAAATATTTGAGCGTGTTCCTTCTGAAGTGCACTTGACAGCTCTAGGTCCAATCACAAGAAAAGCGCTGCGAGAAAAAATGCAGCAAGTGTATGATGCAGTAGCTGTTTGCTAGGAGTATTACGTATGATTGACGCTTTTATTTCTTCAGAGCATGTTTGCCCTTGTAATTTTCATGATAGATACAAGCAAAAAGATGCAATAGAAGTTCGTCATATGCAAGATCCTTATTTCATACAAGCTACAGTTAGCGCACCGGTTAAACAAATCAACAGTCAACAAAGAGATGTTATGGCAGACGTTTTTACATTACCACCCCTTACCTATGCATACGATGCACTAGAGCCTTATATCGATGCTAAGACAATGGAAATCCATTACACAAAACACCACGCAGCCTACGTTGCTGGACTGAACAAAGCTGTAGAGGAATTCAAAATCCACGATACAGATTTAAAAACTTTACTTGCCCACCACTTTGACAAACCTAGCGTACGCAATAATGGCGGGGGGCACTACAACCACACATTCTTTTGGAAAATCATCGATCCTAAAGGATCTAAAGAGCCTATAGGAGCTTTAGCAAAGGCCATCGAATCAGAATTTGGTTCAATAGAAGCTTTCAAAGAACAATTTACCAAAGCAGCCCTATCTCGTTTCGGTTCAGGCTGGGCTTGGCTTGTAAAAACCGCTGAAGGCAAACTTAAAATCATTTCTACAGGCAATCAAGATGTTCCTTTTTTAGCAGCAACCGGGGGAATTGATGGAAGTAAACCTATTATTGGAATTGATGTTTGGGAACATGCTTATTATTTGAAATATCAAAATAAACGTGTTGATTACGTTAATGCTTTCTATCAAATTATCAATTGGACATTAGCTAATGAGTTATACGGGTGACAGTTATTACCTAATTTTGGTATAAAAGATAGTGCACACATTTATTAAATAAAAAGAGTTATGGATTTTTTACGTTTATTTAGCAGGCCAACTCCTAAAATCAAGGTTCAAACCACTAAAAAAGATAGTTTTAGTGGCTGGGTAAAGTGCAATGGATGTTCTGAGACAATTCATGCAGATGAATTAAAAGAAACATTACATTGCTGTCCTAAGTGTGGCTATCATTACCGCATTAGCGTTCACCAAAGGATCGATCTTTTAGCAGATGAAGGATCGTTTAAAGAAATGTTTTGTCATTTAAAGCCGGCAGATCCTCTTTCTTTTGAAGATGAAGAAAAATATGTAGATCGTATCAAAAAAGCGACAGCCAAATCAGGAAGAGATGAAGCTGTTATGGTAGGAAGCGCAAAAATTGCAGGTTTAGATGTCGCTCTCGGAGTGATGGACTTCTCTTTTATGGGAGGCTCTATGGGCTCTGTCGTGGGGGAAAGACTGACACTTTTGATTGAACATGCAACAGAAAAACAGCTTCCTCTCATTATCGTTTCTGCTTCAGGTGGAGCGAGAATGCAAGAGTCGATCTATTCTCTCATGCAGATGGCCAAAACTTCGGCAGCTTTATCAAGATATCGAGACAAAGGTGTCCCATATATTTCTATTTTGACAAACCCCACTACGGGGGGTGTTACTGCTTCTTTTGCTTCTTTAGGAGATATTCTTTTAGCAGAGCCGGGAGCATTAATAGGATTTGCAGGACCTAGAGTTGTTGAGCAAACCATTGGGCATAAGCTTCCTGAAGGGGCTCAAAAATCGGAGTTTTTACTCGAAAAAGGGATGATTGATCTTGTTGTTAAGCGTAGCGATCTAAAAAACAAAGTAGCATTTTTCATTGACTTTCTCAAAAAGGAAACAGATGCAACGAGTAGAAGTGATAGTCAAGAAGGGAGCGAAGCTACCCTTGTACGCCTCGCAAGGGGCAGCAGGGGGTGACGTTTTTGCCCACCTAGAAGAAAACATGACCCTTCTTCCAGGAAAAATGGTTGTAGTCCCTACAGGACTGCATTTTGCCATTCCGGAAGGATATGAAATCCAAGTAAGGCCAAGAAGCGGTCTTGCTTTTAAAAACCAAATCACCGTTTTGAACTCTCCCGGGACAATCGATAGTGATTATCGCGGAGAGCTCAAGGTTTTACTCATCAATTTAGGTGATGAGCCCTTTGTTATTGAGCCAAACATGCGAATCGCACAGATTGTCTTAGCTCCTGTTGTGGCAGCTGAATTTGTCGTAACAGAAGAGCTTTCAGAAACCGTAAGAGGGGGAATGGGTTTTGGACATACAGGACTTCGATGAAATCGATATCTTAGAAATGATTGATGAGCGGCATATGACCTTTTTGGAAAGCAGCTCATCAAGACATGCTATCGAGACACTTGTCAACCTTTTAGCCAGCACAAACAGCATCACAAATCGTGAGACTGTATTAAGCGCTGTAGCGCATCGAGAAAAAATCGTTTCGACCGGCATCGGATTTGGCATAGCCCTTCCTCACGCAAGAGTGGAGGGGGTAGATAGCTTTCAAATCGCGGTCGGCATCCAAAAAGAGGGATCGATTCCTTGGGCTTCAATCGATGATATTCCCGTAAGAATAGTTTTACTTATCATCGGTCCGCAGCAGCAAGACCATTTGTATCTTAAAGTGCTCTCTTTACTTACCGAAATAGTTCGAACTCCGGAAATAAGGAGTCAGTTGGTGAGCGCCAAAGACATTTCTGAGCTGGCGCATTTATTCGAAACTTGCTATACCTAGCTCACGTCGCCTTGGTATTAGACGTGAGCATCTAATCAACATTTGGAGCAGATATGGATTTAAAATTGATCGAAGTAGCAGAGCTACTCAATGTGTCTGAACAGACTGTCGAAAGATGGGTCGACTCTTCCTTGATCCCTTGTTATCAATTTCAGGGGCAGACCCGATTCAATCGCTTAGAAATCGAAGATTGGGTTATGAACGCATCGCAAGGGGGACAGCGCTTTTTTGAGATGGGTGCGTGGAATCAGTTTGGCCTTTATCGCGCAATCCACAAAGGCAATGTGATCCAAGATGTCGATTTTACCACTAAAGATGAGTTTATCTACCAGATCATGCAGCAAATTTCTCCGCAGCTCTCTCTAGATACTGAGGTAGTCTCTGAGCTTCTTAGCGATAGAGAAAAACTCATGTCAACAGGCTTAGGTCACGGTATTGCCGTTCCTCACACAAGAGATTTTCTTCTCAAAGGGCTTTTTGATGCAGTGATTGTCGTTTTCCCAAAAACGCCTGTAGAATGGGGTTCTTTGGACAATCAGCCGGTTCATAGCTTCTTTTTCCTCTTCAGTTGTGATGGAAGAAGACATTTAAACCTTCTTGCAAAAATTGCCCATTTGGCAAGCAATCCTCAAGCTCTTGATTTTTTAAAGACAAAACCCCATCGCCAAGATTTACTCCCGTATATCAAGAACTGGGAATCTTCCATTAGCACATCTGTTTGCTTAGTATAAAAAAAACCTGAATGAGACATCAAATCTTCATTCAGGTTTTGCACTTTTTTCAGTAAAAAATTTTAGCTGTATAGATACGTTCCTATTAGCACAAGCATAGAGCCCAAGCACCCAAATAAATTGGCTATGATGAGCACTTTGTTTCTCAAAATAATGCCGTAAGTAAGCCAGCTTACTAGGGCAAAAAAGTTGATAGAAAAGCCGAGAAGAGAAATATCCTCGGCTGAACGTGTAGTAAAGATATCAAAAGCTTGGCAGTAGTAAAGAAGCTGACCTCCTATACCCACAAAAACCATATATTTTTCATATAACGATTTGCTTTTCGACATCTACTCCTCTTTTTTAGCGCTTGCTGCAGTCAAAGCAGGAGTTTGTTCTCCTATCTTAGTAAAAACCAAACCATCTGATGTTTCGTTCAAAGTAACTGAAATTTCCCCAGTGAGGTTGTGGTTTTTCAATAACATTTCTGCTAATGGATCTTCAAGCTCTTGCTCAACAATCCTACGTATCGGTCTTGCACCCATTTCCGGCTGATAGGCCTTATTGACTAAGTACTCTTTAGCCCTTGGGTCAAGTAGGAAACGTACGTGTTTGCGCTCAATACGAGATTGCAGCTTTAGAGCCTCTAGATCGATCACTCTCATTAGGTGCGCTTTATCAAACGCTCTAAAGATCACTGTGCCATCTAAGCGGTTGATGAACTCCGGCTTAAAGTGCTTTTTCACCGCTTTATCAATCTTTTCTTCCATTACGTGGAAATCAAGCTGATCTTCTTTTGAGCCAAAACCCATCTCAGTGGTTCTACGAATCAGATCAGATCCTAAATTCGATGTCATGATGATGATCGTATTGCGAAAATCGATCTTTCTTCCCATCGAATCGGTCAGTCTTCCTTCTTCAAGGATCTGCAGCAAGATGTTCATCACATCTGGGTGCGCTTTTTCTACTTCATCAAAAAGAACAACAGAGTAGGGGCGCTGGCGAACTCTTTCAGTAAGCTGGCCACCTTCATCGTGTCCAACATAGCCAGGAGGAGATCCTGTCATTCTACTTACTGCAAATTTTTCCATGTACTCAGACATATCCACTTGGATAAGAGCATCTTCACCACCAAAAAGCTGCACAGCAAGTTTTCTTGCAAGTAACGTCTTTCCAACCCCTGTTGGCCCTAAGAACAAGAAAGCCCCGATAGGACGGCGAGGATCTTTGATATCAGCTCTTGATCTACGAATTGCCCTGGCAACGGTTTTAAGAGCATCATCTTGGCCGATGATCTCTTTTTTGAGCTCTTCTTCCATGTGGAGCACTTTAGAAGTTTCAGCTTCTGTAAGCCTTGTCACAGGAATTCCTGTTTGCTTAGAAATGATAAAGGCAATGTCATCGATATCGACAATCACTTGCTGCTTTTCTTTATTCTTTTCCCACTCTTCTTTAAGATTTTGCAATCTTTCTCGAAGCTGTTTTTCTTTATCTCTAAGCTTTGCCGCTTTTTCATATTCTTGACGACTGATCGCCGCTTCTTTTGCTTCTCTAAGCTCTTCAATATCTTGGGCAAACTGCGCAAGTTCTTGAGGCTTATGCATTACGCTAATTCTAGCTCTTGCGCCCGCTTCGTCGATGATATCAATAGCTTTATCTGGCAAGAATCTTGCTGGAACATAGCGATCAGAAAGTGTTACAGCGCCATAAATTGCTTCATCAGTATAGATGCATTTATGGTGCGATTCATACTTAGGCTTTAGGCCCATCAAAATTTCTGCAGCTTCTTCATTAGAAGGAGGTACGACCTGGATTTTTTGGAAGCGCCGCTCAAGGGCTGCATCTTTTTCGATATGCTTTCTATACTCATCCATCGTTGTAGCGCCAATACATTGGATCTCACCGCGAGAAAGTGCCGGCTTTAAAATATTGGAAGCATCGATAGCCCCTTCAGCAGCACCGGCGCCAACAATAGTGTGCATTTCATCGATGAATAGCAAGATGTTGCCAAGCTTTTTCACCTCATCCATTACAGCCTTGATTCTCTCTTCAAACTGGCCGCGGTACTTAGTACCAGCAATCATGAGTGTAAGATCGAGAGAAATCAGTTTTTTCTTTGCAAGACTGTCTGGAACTTCCCCTTTAACAATCGCGTGAGCGAGCCCTTCGACAATGGCAGTTTTACCAACGCCTGCTTCTCCGATCAGCACCGGATTGTTTTTGCGGCGGCGGCAGAGGATCAAAATGAGTCTTTCTACCTCTTTTTTTCTTCCAATTACAGGATCTAAAAGCCCTTCTCTTGCCATTTCGGTAAGGTCATGACCATAAGATTTAAGAGCATGCATTTTCTCTTGACCAGGTGCTGCAGTAGCACTTGGAGTCGCTCTTTCTCCTGGCTTTGGAATAGAAGTTGGCCCAATAGTTACAGGAGGCACCTGCAGATTGAATGTTTCAAGCTCTTTTAAGACTTCTTTGCGCACTTCTTTGAGGTTGACATTCAAGTTTTCTAAAATTTGTGCTGCAACGCCATCTTGCTGGCGGATTAAAGCCAATAGTAGGTGTTCTGTCCCAACGTAATTGTGGTTAAGAGCTAAAGCCTCTTCATTGGCATATTCAAATACTTTTTTAACCTTGCTTGTCAAAGCAGGGTCGCCATAGACTTGCATTTCCGGACCAAATCCCACGATCAGTTCGATTTCTGCAAGAATCGTATCGTATTCAATGTTGAGGTTTTTGAGAACATTTACAGCGATCCCTTGGCCAAGTTTTAATAAGCCTAGAAGAACGTGTTCTGTTCCTAAGTAATTGTGATTCAGCTTAAGAGCTTCTCTCTTAGCCAGTTTGATGACTTGTTTAGCACGATTAGTGAATTTATCGAACATAAAAAAATCCCCTTCGATTATTGTAGAGGTAGTACTCTTTGTTGTAAATCATCACGGCTCTATCTACAAGAAAAATTATGAAAATTATTGATAGCAAGATCGGCAGTAGTAAAGATATCATGAATTTGGACGAAACTCTTCTTGAAGAGCTTGAACCAAATGACGATCCAATTCTACATCTTTATACCTTTGAAAAAAAATCTGCAACCTTTGGACATTTTCTATCCCCAAGCGATTATATTGACCTCAAAAAAGCAGAAAAATTTGACGTCGAGCTAGCCAAAAGACCTACCGGGGGAGGAATGATCTTCCATTTTAGCGATCTAGCCTTTTCTGTTTTGATTCCAAGCGAGCATCACGGCTATTTCACAGACCCCCTCAAAAATTATGTGTTTATCAACCAAATCGTGATGAAGGCAATCGAGAGATTTTTGCACCAAAGCCCCAATCTCGACCTTTTGCCTGAAGAAAGCGCCCCTTTAGATCCCTCGTCAAAGGCCTTTTGCATGGCAAAGCCCACTAAATACGACATCATGATCGAAAAGAAAAAAATCGTCGGAGCAGCTCAGAGAAGAAAAAAGCAAGGCTATTTGCACCAAGCGAGCATTTCACTTTTCATGCCCGATTTTGCCCTCATCGAAGAGATACTTTTACCTAATACCAAAGTACTTGAAGCAATGA
>VGMA01000034.1 GCA_016866575.1 Chlamydiota bacterium | reverse complement strand
AGGCGGGGAAAAAGCGCGCATCACAATCGCTCATTTGATGTTAGAGCCAGCAGATGTTTTACTGCTTGATGAGCCTACAAACGATCTTGATATTCCGACACTGGAAACGTTAGAAGAAAGCCTTTTGGAATTTCCAGGCGCTATCGTCTTAATTACCCACGATAGATGCATGCTGGATCGAATTTGCAATACGGTTTTAGGCTTAGGCGACCCTAACAAAACAGAAGAGTTTGCCGATTATGCACAGTGGCAAGCGTCCAAAAAGGTAGAGACATTATCTAAGCAAGTCAGTGCAAAAAAAGCCCCTTCAGAGTCTTTTCTCACCTACCAAGAAAAAAAAGAGCTCGAATCGATAGAGAGAAAGATCACCAAATCAGAAGAAAAAGTAAAAGAGCTTAATGCTCTTTTAGGTTCGCCAGAAATCGCAGAAGATCTCAGCCGTTTGACAGAAATTTGGAATACAATCCATCTTACAGAAACGCAAATAGCAGAGCTGTATTTACGCTGGGAAGAGCTTGAAAAAAAACTCTCTTAGGGCTATTTCAAAAAAGTAGTTCGATATAGCTATTTTACTACCGCTCTATCCCCTAAATCGAGTATAAACTAAGATAGCGATTGATGCTGCATCTACAAAGGGGCGATGATGTCTTTCATGCATGCTGCTTTAGCTTTGACTGTGATCTTGATTTGGGGCTTAAATTTTGTCTTCATTAAGATAGCTCTAGTCGATGTGCCTCCTTTGATGCTCTGTTTCATCCGATTTTTTCTGACAAGCCTTCCGGCGATTTTTTTTCTGAAATTCCCTAAAACACCGGTAAGAAGAGTGATACGCTACGGAATAGTGATGTTTGCCATCCAATTTTCGCTACTTTTTTTTGGCATGTCTTTAGGTATCAGCGCAGGCCTTGCATCCCTACTCATACAGATGCAAGTCTTTTTTGGCATATTGATGGGAATGCTTTTTTTTGATGAAAAGCTCCACTACACCGAAATCATCGGCGGCTTGATCTCGTTATCAGGCATCATGTTAATTGCAAATCATTTAGGTGAAGCTTTAAATATTGCCGGATTTTTATTTGTAATATCTGCAGCTCTTTGCTCTGGGATGGGAAATGTCATCGCAAAAAAAATCGGTAAAGTAAATATGTTATCACTTGTCGTATGGTCAAGCTTAGCCGCATGGCCTCCTCTTTTGGTTTTATGCCTTTTTATGGAAGGGCCGAAAGAGCTGTACTTTACATTTACGCATCTATCTCTACAAGGCTCAATCGCAATACTTTACATTACTTATCTATCCACGCTATTTGCTTATTGGGGTTGGAATTACTTACTTCATCACTACCACTTAAGTAAAGTTGTCCCTTTTGGTCTTTTAGTTCCAATTATCGGTATGCTTAGCTCTTCTTTAATGCTAGATGAAGTGATCGAATCATGGAAAATTTACGCTGCAATGCTTGTGATTTTAGGTCTTCTTGTCTATCAATTCGGTCCAAAGATCTTAAAAAAATACCACATCAAAAATGACTAAATTATCCTTTTTTTTTCTGCTCTTTTTTCATTCGATCTACTCTGGAACACTGCCGATACAGTTTTTAGAAATTTCATCTTCTACTTTACCAAATTATGTAGAACATTTTCAGCATATACCCGATCTTGCTGAAGATCTTATCGACTGGCAAAACGCCTTATCCATTAATAGCTGGCAAGATGAATCTAATCCTCTTGTTAGCCATCCATTTTCTTTAAACACATTAGGCTTGATCCGAATGCAGAGTGAAGCATTTTCTAAATTCATCACTTTTTGGAAAATTGACGACACCTTCGGCTTTATGATAGAAGATCTTGTTTTCCAATCACCGAAAAAATCTTGTTTTTTAGATCTTATCGGCGACTGTGTAACGAAGAATTTGAAAGAGGGCTCTAGATTCGAAATCATCTTTTTGGATAGCGCCATTTTTTAGTGCATGGTGTAGCCGCCATCGACACAAAGCGTTGATCCTGTAGTGTAGGTATTTGTCATTAAATATATCACTGCCGAAGCGATTTCCTCGGAGCTGCCAACTTTTTTTAATGGATTCATTTTTTTCCATTGGTTAAAAAGCTCCTCTTTTGCTTGAGCTGTCATACCAGAAAATAATGGAGTGTCAACATAGCCAGGAGATACTACATTTACCCTTATTGGACTAAGTTCTATAGCAAGTGCTCTACATAACCCCTCTACAGCCCCATTGACTGAAGACATAACGGCTGTATTTTCTCTAGGGCGCTTTCCCAAAACTCCAGACATTAAGACAATCGACCCACTTTTTTTGATCTTGTGAGCTCCATGTTTAACAGCGAGATATTGACCCCAAAATTTGTTATCAAAACTTTGTCTAGCTAAATCTGTTTTCATAGATACACAAGAGCCTGAAGAGGTCCCAAGACCGAGAATTGCAAGCTGATCAATAGGTTCTACTTTATCAAAAAACTCGATCAGTTCTTCTTCTTTTGACGCATCCATGTGGTAAATATGGACGTTATTTACAAGCTCGTTTTGAGCGCGTTCTAATTTTGCTTTATCACGACCGATGATAGTTACCTTAGCTCCATTGACTATCGCATGTTTTGCTGTAGCTAAACCCATGCCAGAGCTTCCTCCGATGATGACTACGTGCTGATTTTTAAGCATAAAACTGTCCTCTTGATAAAAATGAAAAATGTTAGTTTGAAGATTTTTAGATTCGTTTTCAAGCTAGAAAAAAAGAGCCTTTTTCTATACACTTTTTATCAGTTTATGAGCTCAAAAGAATCCAGCACTCACGGAAAATTAGAAATTCGGCTTCAATCGATTGCTACGATTTGCATGGCTCTTGGACTTGTGATTTCCATCTACTACAACTCCCACATCTTAAAATCTGAGCGGATAGAAACAGAACTTGCCACCCACTTACATCTAACGGACCGCTACCATAAGCTACTTTTTACATTAATCCAAAATGACTCTGCAGTATTTGAACAATCTGAAGATGCCTTTTTGCAAAGCAATAAGTACCTCATCTATGAGTTTTTTGAGCTTCTTGCAACAGTGAACTCTTTACAACCCTACTTTGAAGAAACAGCAAAAGATGTCTGGCCTACTTGGAAAAAAAGGATGGAATTTCTTTTTTCTAAGCCAGCTATCAGAAAAGCCTGGTATGCCCAAAGGCACTACGCCGATCATATCTACAAATCTGAATTCATTTCAGATGTCGATAAAATACTCTCTTGCCACGCCGAATCTCTTTAGATTGACAATATTTTGATCTTTTAGCATCTATAAGTATAGCTAAAGACAATCTATGCCTTACTGGACTTTTACATTTTTTTTGCTAACAATCATATCGGCCGTATTTGCCTATGCAGGCATTTTAACGGCCTATCTATTTATATCTAAGGTCTTGTTTTTCTTTTTCTTAGCTACATTTTTAGTCTTTTTTGCGATCACCTTTATTCATAAGCCGGGATAAAAAGGTTTTTCAATTGGACTTAAAGATTTTCCAGCAGCGGTGAATCTTTTGGTCGTGAAAATCGATTGGGATCGTTTGTTTGGAAATATCCAAAATACGGCAATTGTCAAACTGAGTTTCATCAAAAACAAATTTTCTGGAATTGGTGCTAAAAAAGATGGTTCCGCCAGGCGCGAGAAGATTTAACGCTTTTTGAATCAAGAAGATGTAATCAATTTGCACATCAAACATTTGATCCATTTTTTTAGATCTTGATATAGTGGGAGGATCAATCACAATCAAATCATATTCCCCCCTTTCCTCATCTAAAAATTTCAAACAATCTTCTCGGATGATGACATTGTTTTGATAACCTAAACCATTCAATTTGAAATTGTCTCTTCCCCAATCAGTGTATGTATTTGACATATCTACACTTTTAGTGAAAATAGCGCCATTTATAGCAGCATGGACGCTAAAAGAACATGTATAAGCAAAAAGATTTAAAAGCCTTTTCCCTTTAGCCATTGAGCTGACAATCCTTCTTGTCTCTCTATGATCCAAAAACAGACCTGTATCTAAGTAATCAAGTAGATTGATTTTGAATTTGACGTTGTACTCTAATACCGTGAAGAAATCTTTGGAAATATCTGTTTTTTCATACTGCTCTATTTTATCTCTTTTGACTCTTGTACGCCAATATACCGCCTCTTTGTCAACGCCAAATAAAGAAGTCAGAGCATCCATGGCATCTTGATAAAGATCTTCTCTTGGCTCATCAGAGTCTCTTGAATCGGTAAAATAGTGCGCACAAAAACGGCCATCGTAATAATCGATGGCTAAAGGATATTCTTTAATGTCTCTATCATAAATCCTAAAGCAGTTCGTCAACGTTCGGTTTGCCCACTTGCGCACATGCCGATAATTCTTTCTAATTCTATTCTTTAAAATAGAACTTTTATCTTCTTCATCAGCAATCAAGGGCAAAAATGGGGCGCTCATACGACTTCCTTATCATCTTTTTAGTGAAAATGTAGTGTCTATAGTGCACGCCCTTGGTTTTTAGAGACAACAAAAACCTTAATCAGCCATTTTGGCAAGATTCATAAAGAAACCACAAACGGCGCTCTGCTTCATCGATGAAAACCTCAAGAAGGCTGCAAGTGGCTTTATCATTGAATCGATCAGCTATTTCATGAGCCTCATAAAGATATTTTATGAATTCTAGATGATCCTGGTAGAGCTCTTCTAGCATTTCCTTAGAAGAATTAAATGGAACTTCTTTATTTTTTAACCTTTGCATTTTGGATATTTGCGAAGTAGAAAGTAGTGTTAAATGTCCTAGTTTTCGAACTCTTTCTGCCAAAACATCGATCATATCAAAAATTTGCTCTGCCTGCTCATCAAACATGATATGCAGATCTCTAAAATGGGGGCCAAACACATGCCAATGGCAGTTTTTGGTCTTCATGTGCAAACTGAATGTATCTGCTAGTAATGTATTGAGATTTTCTGAAATCTCTTTAGCCCCCTTAATATCATACACATGTGGTGTAGATAGGGGTTTAGGGACCATATTCATAGTTAGCTCCTTTTTTTGCAATCATGGGTGTTTTTACCATTTTTTCGAAACAAAAGGATTTTACGGTAATGGCTTATGCATGCTAAAATCTTCATCCTTAAATATAAAGGTTTTACAAATGCATGATATTTCCTACCTAGTTAATCAGCCAAGATATGTTCTTTTAGAGCCTCCTAAAGAACCTGAAGAGCTTCAGATAGAACACGATAAGCAAAACTATTGGAATATCAGTTTTTATTTTGCCATTTCTAAAGTTATTACAAAAAGTTCAACAGACAGAGCTTTAATGGCGCTATACAAAGAGCGCATGACTTCAATTATCAACACCCATTCTCTTGAAAAAGAAGAAGATAAAGATCGAGCCATAATAGAAGCTAATCAACAATTTTTAAAAGCTCTAAATTTGACTCCTATCTATGAAGCTCTATCTATATCAAGTAAAAACAGGCTCAAAAGGGATGGCAACATTTGTCTAAGTAAACCCCTTTTAAGACATTTTTGCGACACGATCATCAAGCAGTATGGCCCTGATGAAAAAAAAACCATATCCTCTCTTGATCAAGCCGTTGACCTGAACGCAGCTAAAAGGTTTCGCTTGAAAAAACTTCAAGGCAGAGCGCTCAACACGATCGAAAAAGTCATACAGATGATATCGACTAAAGGACCTTTGATTGTTCAAGGGGTGTTTTTGCATACAAACCATAAACAAATCCAAGAGCTAGGCGAATACCAAATTTACAAGGAAAAAGGGAAAACAGAATCAGCTCAAATCCACACAATAGTTCTTATTGGAGCATCCAATAAAAACTACGAAGAGCTTATCTATTACACAGATCCTCAAGCAAATGGTTGTGAAAAAATCTATACCCTCGCCTTCCACCATTTCTGGGAGCGTCTTTATGATCTTGACGGGATGCCTGTGCACGATCCCATTCGCTATGAAAAAATCTCTGGTGCAGGGGTAATGCCTTTTCATCTTCAAGAAAATCTCTCTTTTGCTTTTTATAATCCCTCATATAGCGCCCCCTCTGTGAGAATTGATACTCCTTATCTACTGATGGACACAGGATCGGCTCTTTTTTATGCTATGCCCCTAGGCAAAATCGATAAAAGCCTGCAAATTGCATGTCAACAAGGGCACAAGGGTTTTGGCACTTCGTTTTACTATGCGATTAAACGGATACTAAAAGATGATCAAATCCGCTCAGAGCACGGATCTAACTGCTCGATAAGAAGAAAAAGAATCACGTTTGTTGAACAGGCCAATTCATCTGTAGATAAAATTTGCATTAAAATTGAAGCTGTCAATCGAGAATTTTTAGAAAAATACAAGCTTTCAGCCAATTTTTTACAAACACTAGGCAGCTTTGAAGAGCTAACTTCTCAATTAGGAGATATTTGCAACACCTTAGATGCTAATTATTTGTACAAATGGATATCAAGAACAAAACCCCACGAACTGTCCGATGCACTAGACAGCTACACGCAGCACACTGCCATCTGGTTTATTGAGCTAGCCAATACGATGATTTCACTTGGCTTTAATCTTCAGCAAATCAAGTTTAATGAGATGGAAAGCTTTGAATCACTTATGCATCTTCTACGCTCCAAAGGGCCTATCGTGTTCCGTGGCAATTACGGAGAAGTCCGTTATGGAAAAGTTGCAAGTTCTCTTATCACTAAACTTCAAGTAAGTGTAAATGCTTCAATAGACCTTTATGGCTGGAGAAAAAATGATAAAGAACTCGACCATAAAAAAACACCCGCTAATCAGGCCATAGTTGTGATAGGCTTAGGTGTTGATAAAGGAAAAAAATATATCTATTGGATCGATCCTAAAGATCCAAGCGACCCCAATGATCCAAGCGCACAAAAAACTTATATATCTACATATGAATCTTTTATGTCGAACCTTTTCGTCCCCTCGCAAATCTTTGATAGTTTAGACGAAGATACAAATATAGTTGGATATGCTAAATCTTTTCAGCCTTGATAGTCAAAAACGCTTTACTTTCTGATGGCAGTAAGGCGTTTTATGGTGTTTTTCGTAGTATTTTTGATGATACTCTTCTGCTTCATAAAAAACAGAAGCCGGCAAAATCTTGGTAGCGATTTTCATGGACTTATTTTTTAGTTGATCGATCAACTTTTCTGCCACTTTCTTCTGTTTTTCCGTCAAATAGAAGATATAGGAAAGATATTGATCACCAATATCTGGCCCTTGTCCATCTTTTTGCGTTGGATCGTGAATTTCGAAGAAGAGTTTACAAAGCGTTTCATAATCGACTAAATCGAGATCAAAAACTACCTCTACCGCCTCTTTGTGACCACTTAGACCGGAGCAAACCTCTTCGTATGTGGGATCTACGACCTTGCCGCCAATATATCCTACCTTAGTAAAAATGACCCCATGTTGTTTTTGCATAAGATATTCTACGCCCCAAAAACATCCGCCGGCAAATAAGGCCCTTTCATATCCTTCTTCCGTGAATGCAGGTAAAAAGCGCAAAGATCGAGAATTCACGCAGTGGCGAAGATTTTTAACTGTCAACTTCTCTCCAGAAAACACATGCCCTAAGTGTGCATGACATCTAGCGCAGCAAATTTCAGTGCGGACCATATCAGGATCTAATTTTCTAACGATTGATCCCTCTATTTCATCATCAAAACTTGGCCATCCACATCCAGAAGAAAACTTATCTTTTGAGCAATATAAAGGCAAATCACAACGAAGGCAAACATAGACACCCACTTGGTCAAAATCGTTGTATGAGCCGCTAAAAGGTCTTTCTGTACCCCTTTTTTCAATGATCCGCTCTTCTTCTTGAGTGAGTTTATGATACCGTAACATCTGTCAAAGACCTGTTTTCGTGTTAATGAAAAGAGCCCCGTTTGAGTAAATGGGGCTCTTTTATATCATTACAGTATCTTCAGATATTTGTAAAATTAACCCTGAATGTGATTTTGGATTTTAACCATCACTTCTTCTTTTTTCTGAAATCCGGTGATCGTTTCAATCACTTTGCCATCTTTGAAAATTTTTGTTGTTGGAACGCCGCTCACTCCGTGCAATTGAGAAAAAGCTTTTTCTTCATCGATGTTGATTTTGGCAAACATCACTTTTTTGCCCTTCATTTCCGTTGCTACCTCTTCAAAAACAGGACTGAATTTTGTGCAAAATCCGCACCATGGTGCGTGAAATTGTACGATGTAGGTCCCTTTTTTAAGACTTTCTAGTTCTGTAGATTTTAACTCTTTTACTATGATTTTCATGTGTACCTCCACTTTGAAATTACTATAGCGAATAGAAAAATTAGGATTTACAAATGACTAAAAATGAACTAAGCTATGGGTATATATGTTAGAAAAAGGTCAATCAGCTCCCGATTTTTCCTTGCCAGATCAAGATGGCATTGTGCACACCTTGCATCAATATCGCGGCAAAAAAGTGCTTCTCTTTTTTTATCCAAAAGATAACACACCTGGCTGCACGATTGAAGCAAAAGGGTTTAGAGATCTATATGATCAATTTCAAGAGCTCGGCGTCTTTCTTTTAGGGATCAATACAGATTCAACAAATACACACAAAAAGTTTTGCACTAAACACTCTCTTCCTTACCCTTTACTTTCTGATCCAGATAAAACTACGATCACTGCCTATGGAGCAAAAGGGTTTTTATCAGCTAAGAGGATTTCGTATCTTATTGATGAAGAAGGAGTGATTATGCACCCCTTCTTAAAAGTTTCTCCATCACATCATCCAGAAGAAATTCTATCTATCCTTAAAGCTTCATAAATGATGGTAAGGCAAAGCTTGCTTTATGAATTTCAGGATTGTAATACATAAAGGCTCCCTCAAGCGAGGAAAATCTCTTCCCAAGCACTTCTATATTAACGTTTTGTAGATTTTTATCGTCTGTAGCCCAGCCAAGTGCCATAAATCCCCCTACGTATGTGGGCATCGCAACAACATAAAACCCTACATTTGAAAAATACAAAGAGCGGTTTTCCATAGTCATCGAAAGCTCATCTTTTTGTAAAAAAGGAACGCCGTTTTGATTCACTAAGATCCCCCCATGTTTGAGATGATTTTAGCAATCTCTATAGAAATCTTTTGTAAACAATACAGCTCCAGGACCTTCGGGATCAGTAGAATCGCAAATGATCACGTCGAATTTTTCATCAGTTTCTTTAATATAGATCGTTGCGTCATTGATGATCACTTTCGCTCTTGGATCATCAAAAGCACTTCCACATACCTCTGGCATCCATTGTTTTGTCATTTCCACTACGGAGTCATCGATATCAACGACAACTGCTTTTTCCAATTGAGGGTATCTTAGAGCCTGTTTTAGAACCGATCCATCTCCTCCACCTATAATAAGCACTTTTTTTACATTTCCATGAGCCAAAAAAGGTACATGGACTAGCATTTCGGCATATATTTGGTTATCTAGGTAGGTAGTTTGGATCACGCCATCAAGAGCAAGCACTCTGCCAAATCGATCGTTTTCAAAGATGATCAGATCTTGCCAAGCACTTTTTTCTTGATGAAGAATCTCTTTTATTTGCATTTGTTGAGCAAACTCAGGGTAAAGAGTTTCTGTATACATAGCTAAAGAAGCTAAGATTGGTATCATGAAGACCTCTTTTGTAGAATTAACTAAAAATTTTTCCATATTTTTAAAATAAATATTTAAAAAACCGGAAGCTCGAACAGCAATTAAATTTTATAATTATATCTGATTATTTTCTTTATGAATCTATGTATTTTTTCACTAAAACATGATAGAGTAAAATTATGGATATGGTACACGAATACGCACCTTTAGCTATTTTTCTCTCCTCACTCGTTTTGATATGGATTTCGCGCATATGCTATAAGCGGATTTTGCTGCAAAATCACATCTGGCTTACTGCTATCGTTAGCTCAGCGCACGTGCCGACTCAATTTTTGCTCTTTTGCACAGGTCTTCTAGGAATTGCTTTTTACTGGCTTGGAGATCAAGAAATTTTACGGAAAGCGGTCTATGCGCTTTTCATAATTGTGCTTGTTTGGGCGCTTGTCAATTTTGCCAAAAAAGGTGAGCTTGTCATTTTACAAACAAGAAGAAGACAGATCGATAAAATGCATCTGGATCTTTTTGTTAGAACACTTCGCATCGGAATCATCCTAAGCGGTCTTCTTTTTATCTTGCCGATGATGAATGTCTCCTTGAGTGGTATACTTGCCTTCGGGGGTATGGGAGCTGTTGTAGTGGGTATTGCAGCTAAAGACATGCTTGCTAATCTTTTTGGAGGTTTTATCTTGATTTTGGATAAGCCTTTTCGCGTGGGTGATTTGATCTACGCTCCTGAAAAAGAGCTTGAAGGATACGTAGAGCATGTAGGCTGGAGAACAACAAAAATCTGCTCTTTAGATAAACAGCCTATTTCTGTTCCCAATTCGATTTTTACCACCGTTTCCCTGCAAAATCGCTCTTGGATGTCTCATAGAAGAATTGAAACGAGCTTCACACTACGATACCAAGATCGTGCTCAACTAGATAAGATATTGATGGACATTCGTGAATTTATCTGTTCGCATCGTCTGCTTGATCAACGAGAAGATTGCTTGATCCATTTAGCCAATCTTTCACTTCACGGCCTTGAAATTTTTATTCGCTGCTACACCAAAGAAATCCCTTTAGCGAAATTTCTTGCCGCCAAGGAAAGTGTCTACCGCGAAATAGCCAAAATTGTTCATGAAAATGGTGCAGAGTTTGCTTTAGCAAATCTTGCCCTTTCTCCATAAAATCTTACTCAATTTTCACTCTCAAATGATCTTTTTAAGTTTTTAAATCTGGCATCAGATAGCTATTGTCAAAAGAAGCGCTTCTTGCTAAACTGGCTCTATGGAAGCAGGCAAAGATTTTATACACAAAATTATCGAAGAAGACATCCAAAACGGCAGTAAAGTTGTTACCCGTTTTCCTCCGGAACCTAATGGTTTTTTGCACATCGGTCATGCAAAATCGATTTGCTTAAATTTTGGTCTTGCTGAAGAATACCATAGCGTTTGCCACCTTCGCTTTGACGATACTGATCCTACTAAAGAAGATGTGCGCTATGAAAATGCGATTCAAGAAGATGTCCGCTGGCTAGGTTTTGACTGGCAAGGAAAGCTTTTTAGAGCTTCTGATTATTTCAATCAATTCTACGAATTTGCCGTTCAGCTCATCAAGAATGAAAAAGCTTATGTCTGCGGCCTTTCTGAAGAAGAAATAAGAAAATACCGTGGAACTGTCACTACTGACGGTGAAATATCCCCTTTTTTTAAAAAACATACTGTTGAAGAGAATCTCGATCTATTCAAAAGAATGAAAGATGGCGAATTTCCTGACGGCACGTACGTGCTTCGCGCTAGAATCGATATGAAATCGCCTAATATGAAGATGAGAGATCCTCTGCTTTATCGCATTCGTCATGCTCACCACTACCGCACCAAAGATCAGTGGTGCATCTATCCTATGTATGACTTTGCACACCCGCTTTCTGATGCTATTGAAGGGATTACTCACTCCATATGCACTCTGGAATTTGAAAACAACCGTGAGCTATACGATTGGTTTTTAGACAATATTGAAGCCGATTTCCCTTCAAGACCTCATCAATATGAATTTGCAAGACTCGATCTACAAAGCACCGTGATGAGCAAAAGAAAGCTCCTTGAACTAGTAGAAAACGGCTCAGTCGATGGCTGGGATGACCCAAGACTGCCAACGATTGCAGGTTTAAGAAGACGAGGCGTAAGGGCAGAAGCCATCCGCCAATTTTGTAAGCTGATTGGGGTTTCAAAAGCAAATAGCACTGTGGAGATGGGACAGTTTGAGTTTTGTCTTCGCGATGATCTAAACACTGAAGCTCCCCGAGTTATGGCTGTTTTACGCCCTCTAAAAGTCATTATCGACAATTTCTCAAGCGATGAAACAGAGATTTTAAACGCACCTTATTGGCCTCACGATATCCCTAAAACAGGATCGAGAGACTTGTTATTCACAAAAGAGCTCTACATTGAACAAGATGACTTTATGGAAAATCCCCCTAAGGATTTCTTCCGTCTAGGTCCAGGAAGAGAAGTTCGTCTTCGCTACGGCTACTGCATAACCTGTACAAGTGTTGAAAAAGACTCTTTGGGCAATATTACTGCTATTCACTGCACTTACGATCCAGAAACCAAGAGCGGCAACAATCCTGTAGGAAGAAAAGTAAAAGGGACCATCCACTGGGTCTCTTCAAATTGCCTCGATGCGACAGTGAACCTATTTCAACCTCTTTTTCTTGAATCAGGAGAACTAAACCCTAACTCTTTAGAAGTTCTAAGAGATGCTAAGGTGGAAATTTCTCTTCAAGAATCTAAACAAGGGGATCGATTCCAGTTTGAAAGACAAGGGTACTTCTTTGCAGAAGCTCCCCTCACCTTCAATCAAATTGTATCGTTAAAAAGCTCTTGGCGTCCGCCGCAGGCAAAAAGCTAAGATCGCTTAAAGGATTTAGGAAGCAAAATCTACTAGCTTTATGAGCATTTCCTTTACCTTGTCCACAACTTTAGGATCTAAGCACTTCCCTTCATGGTCAAATTTCTCATGTGCTGATCCTATCATTAGCTCCGGCTGGCTAAAGGTGTCAATACCAACTGCTACAAGTATCTGCCTTAAATGGTGTTGAGCTCTAGCGCCACCACACAAAGACATAGCCGCGCTCATGATGGCCCCTTTTTTACCCTTCCAGGAGTTAGTTCCGTAAGGACGTGAGCCCCAATCGATCACATTTTTTAAAACTGCTGGGATAGAATAGTTATACTCCGGGCAAGCAAACAAGATCGCGTCCGCTTTTTCGATTTTATGCTTCATATGCTTAACGCTTTCTGGTATAGGCTCTTCTATCTCTTGGTTGTACATCGGTATATGATGAAGATCTAGAATTTCTATCTCTACCTTGCCAGGCGCTACTTGCTG
>VGMA01000033.1 GCA_016866575.1 Chlamydiota bacterium | reverse complement strand
TATGCATTCGCAGGCGCATTCTTTAGTCATTTTAGTATCGTTTACTAGGCAGTCACAAATTCTTTGTTTGTTTTGCATCTCATCTCTACAAAATACAAAGATTGGAAGCATTTCTCAGTTGTGCATGAACTTTCCTTTGGATTTTTATCTTTCTTTTTCTTGTAAAACTCTCCTTAAATTTTTTTATAAAATAGTAATATGTTTTCATAAATTAGATGGAGATATAAAATTAATTAAAAATTGCATACAATCTGTGTGTAATTAAAAAGCAAACAGGTTTTTCCTTTTACCATAAATTCCATAAACACGGCTGTGTTGAATAATTCGTCTCTGTAATCTAGAGGCAAAGCGGCTTCCCCCCACCTGCTTGAAAAATTTGCTAGAGAGTTCTTGCGAAAAATGTCCTAAAATAAAGAAACTCCTTTGCTGTCCTGGCAGACAAACGAAGGAGTTCTAAATGCGTAAACGCAATTGGTCAGAGTATAACAAACACCTGGTTAGACAGGGAAGTATTTCTTTCTTTATCGACCCAAAAATTTTTCGGTCCATGCAAGGTATCTCAAAGTCTAGGCGTATGAAGAAACGAGGTCGGCCTGAGCAATTTTCTCGTTTTTTGATCCAAATGCTACTCATGCTAAAGATTAAATTTCGCCTTCCTTACCGGGCATTGGAAGGCTTCGCCAAATCGCTATTTAGAAAGAAGGAGTTTTTGATCCCCACCTACTCACTGATTTGTAAAAGAGTTGCCAAGCTCGATATACAGCTGGAAAAATTGGAGTCAGCTCGCCCAGTAGTGGTCATTTTGGATGCATCTGGCATGAAGATTTGTGGAGAGGGTGAGTGGAAAGTTAAGATATACGGCAAAGCGCGCCCGAGAAAGTGGGTAAAACTCCATTTGGCGATTGATGCTGAGAGTGGAGTGATTCTAGCTGAGTGTACAACGACGAGCACAGTGGCGGACAGTGTTGTTGTAGACAGGCTTTTCGATGATATTCCCAATAGGATAAAGTCTGTGATGGCTGATGGAGCTTATGATGGGAAAAAGTGCCGAGATAAGATCAAAAAAAGAAAGGCAAAGGAGCTGATACCACCACCAAGGAATGCTAGGTATAGGCGTACCGACAGTGATAGAGATCAAGCGATAGCAGCCATTCGAGGTCTTGGTGGAGACAAAGAAGCCAGGTCAATATGGGGTAAGTTATCAGGGTACAACCAAAGAGTGCTAGTAGAGTCAGAGTTTTCTAGAAAAAAGCGATTATTTGGGGATCGGTTATTTTCAAAACGCTTTGATAAACAGTGTATTGAAAATACAGCGAGATGCCTCTTGTTAAATCAAACAAGAATGGGGGCCGTTTTGCCTTACCTTCGGTAAGACGGGCTGACGCCCTCTGTCCGCTCCGCGGACGCAAAACGGCCCTACCTCTGCGACCCTAAGCCGAATTATTCAACACAGCCCAAATATGGTGCATCCCATGATGAGAGATACTTGAAAGATGGAAAAATTGCTTTGTTCTGCATAGACTGGTCCTAAGGCATAAAAAGCGCTTAAAACTAGTCCTGAAACGAAATTGCCTGAAAATCCTAAGGGGGCCTTTTTTAAAACGTAAAAGATGTTGATTAACTCTGTTTCTATGGCGTTTGGAGAGCTAGCGCGCATCAAACAGACCGGAATAATCGAAATGCTAGCAAAAATCACAGTGATGCTAAAAGGTAGCAAGCTATTTAAGTCGATTGAATTGAGGAAGAACTGGCCAATACTTTGCGCAGAGTAAAGAGCTACCATGTAAAATGAAAGAATTTGGCCTCTAGTATTAGGAGAAGATAAAAGCAAAAGCCAGCTTTCAATAACAATAAATAACCCGGCGCACATCAATCCTGTAATGAATCGAAATATAATCCAAACATAAGGGTTGGTAAATAAGCTTTGGAAGACAACAGCAATGCTGCATATGGCAGCAAATACACAAAAGCTTCTTATATGTCCGATTTTATGAATAAAGGTTTCTAGTTTTTAAGAAGGATAGACTATACCTGTTAAGTAGAGAGCGCCCCCATCTGTAATGATCCGAATACTAGTGAAAGTATTGAAGAAACTGATCCCCATCATGATAAAAATCAAGCTGAGAACTGGAGCTACGATCTGTTTTACTGTTTCACGCAATCTATTTCTCCGTTTCTGCTAACGAAAAGCCTTACATCATCTTTTGGTAAGAGTGTTCCTTCAATTAGCTTCTTGGAGAGTACATTGACAACAGTTGTTTGGATATAGCGCTTTAAAGGTCTTGCTCCAAAAACAGGATCATAACCTTCTTTTGCTAAATGGGTACATATATCCTCGTCTATCTCAAGAAAAATTTCTCTCTCTTTCAGTCGCTTTTGCAGTTGAGCAAGCTGTATTTTGACAATAGCGACCATGTTTTTTTCTTGCAAGGGGAGGAAAGGGAGAATTTCATCGATTCTATTTAAAAATTCAGGTCTAAAATGGGCTACTAAAGCCGATTCTACCAATTTAAAAATGGCTTCTCTTGAATAGTCTAGTTTTCCTTGGCGCAATTTTTCTGTGATTTTTTCTGAGCCGATATTGGAAGTCATAATAAAAATGCAATTTTTGCAGTTTACTACTCTTCCTTTATTGTCTGTTAAACGACCATCATCAAATGCTTGAAGTAAAATATTGAAGATATCGGGATGCGCTTTTTCTATTTCATCAAGCAAAACAACACTATAAGGTTTATGGCGAATTTCTTGAGTAAGGGCTCCTGCTTCTTCATAGCCTACATATCCAGGAGGTGCTCCTAGAAGCTTAGAAACGCTATGCTTTTCCATGTATTCAGACATATCAAGCCGGATCATCGCATCTTCATTATTAAAAAGCTCAAAGGCAAGACTTTTTGCAAGCTCAGTTTTCCCAACGCCGGTGCTACCAATAAATAAAAAGGTTGCAAGGGGGCGGTTAGGATCATTTAGCCCGGCTCGTGATCGCTGCACAGCTTCGCTAACTGCCTTTACTGCAATGTCTTGGCCTATAACACGTTTTTTTAGAGAATCTTCAAGATAAAGAAGTTTGATTTTTTCTGAATCGAGCATCCGATCGACAGGAATCGAGGTCCATTTAGAGACAATCTGGGCAATTAAAGAAGCATCAACTTCTTCTCTTAACATGCGCTCTGGAAGGTTTTCTAGAATATGCTGAGCTTCTTCAATCTGTTTTTCTTTATTAGGAATCAGGCTATAGCGAATTTCTGCCAATTTATTGTAATTGAGTTTTCGCTCTGCATCTTCTTCTTGAAAATGGAGTTCTTCTAGCTCTTTTTTCTTTCTTTTTAGATCTTCGATAGCGCTTTTTTCACTTTCCCAGCGTTGATTCAAAATCGCAAGCTCTTCTTTGATCTCTAAAATTTTTTTCTCTTCACTAAAAAAGTTGCTATCTCTTTTTGCCGCTTCTTGTTTCACAATCAAGTTGCTGAGTTCTCTTTCTTTTCTATCAATAGGAATCGGTCTTGATCCAAGTTGTAAACGGATCATGCTTGCTGCTTCATCAATCAGATCGATGGCTTTATCTGGCAAAAAACGATCACTGATATAGCGATGGGAGAGGGTTACGGCAGCATGTAGAGCATCGTCATTGACCCTTACTCCATGGTAGTTTTCATAGCGCTCTTTCAAGCCTCTCAAGATGATTAGAGCATCCTCTACTGAAGGCTCTTCAATCATAACCATTTGGAATCTTCTCTCAAGGGCTGGGTCTTTTTCGATATATTTTTGGTATTCACCTAATGTTGTTGCTCCTATGCAATGGACAACTCCTCTTGCTAAGGCAGGCTTAAGTAAATTTGCTGCATCCATCGTTCCTTCTGCGCTACCTGCTCCTATGAGGGTATGTACTTCGTCGATAAAAAGAATCAATTTACCTTCAGAGTCTTCAATTTCTTTAAGGATGGTTTTGATTCTTTCTTCGAAATCACCTCTAAACTTTGTTCCGGCAACAAGCAAGCCCATGTCAAGTGCTACTACTTGTTTATCTTTAAGAATTTCAGGAACATCTTGCTGAACGATTCTATAGGCAAGACCTTCAGCTATAGCAGTTTTACCAACGCCTGGCTCTCCGATGAGTATCGGGTTGTTTTTGGTTCTGCGACTGAGGATTTGCATGGTTCTTTGGATTTCTTCATCGCGTCCTATTACAGGATCAAGTTTACCTGATTTGGCAAGTTCATTGAGATTTTTGCAATACTTCTCAAGGGCTTGGAAATTGCTTTCAAAAGAGGGGGAATGGACCTTTCTTCCTTGGCGCATGCTCAAGATTTTTTCTTCTACCTGCTTGATGCTGATCCCTTTTTTCTTAAAAAAACTGGCAAAAGGCTCTTCCGGGGTTTTGGCCAAAAGTAAAAAAAGGTGGTCGCTACTGATGTATTCATCGCCAAAATTTTTAGCTAGATTGTTTGCATTCATCACCATAGAATTTAGTGATGGACCCATTTGAGGTTTTGATGCCGATCCGTAGTTATACCTAGGCAAGCTTGCCATTTTTTCTTCGAGTAGTTTTTCCAGCTCTTTTGGATCAATCAAAAGTGATTTGCAAATGGCTTGAAAATAGCCGTTTTCTTCACGTAAAAGGGTGAGATATACGTGGTATTCTTTGATTTCTGTGTGAAGAAAGCTTTCTGCAAGCTGCAAGGAATTTTCCAAAGCAGTTGCTACAGATTCTGTGAATTGGGGCTGCATCATCTATTACTGTGGGTTGGGTTTTATTTCTCTAGCAAGAACATAACTTGTCGATCCAACTCTTGTAATTCTATAAGGGAAGCCTTCAAATTCTCCAGTTTTCTTCACTGTAACTTCAGGGCCTAGCGTCCAGCCTTCGGCTATATCAGAGTACGCCTTATGAACTAGAAACGTTCTAGAATCAGACAAAGTAAGGACGATACCTTGCTGTGTCACAGTTACGTAAGTTACAGTAGGATTAGATTTAGGCTTAGGGGGTGTTTTCAGCTCATCTAAAAATTCTTCCATAGGTTTTGGCCCTGGATTATCCAATATGCCACTATCTTCGGCAACAAGAAGCGGTAAAATCAAAAATAAGATCTGCAACATAAACACCTCCATCCTTTTCATTACGAAAAGAGGGATTTTTATGCCACCATTATAAATGATATGGATAAATTTGGAGAAGAGAATCGTGAAGATCTTCTACTGCATCGATCTTATGATTTGAGCTAGAGAGAATTTTATCTAGTATGAAATAGTGCTGCCAAGCTTTGTGGTATTGCAATCTTTTAATTGATAAAATGCAAAGATAGTATTCAACAATTGGATCGTATAGATCGATTTCGTGGTAGCGACTTAAGGTATCTAAGGCTTCTTTTGTTCTTCCTAGCTGAAGCCATGTGATGGCTAAATGGAAAATCCCGTCTCTAAATTTAGGATAGCGCTCCAAGATTTTTTGCAGCTGTTCTTGCTTTTCTAGAATGGATTCACGCCGCTCATCGACATGTGAAAAAGCTATTTTGATTCCCTCTTCATCAACTTCGCCATTTAGGTAATCCTCAACGATTGTATGTTGGTGGATGGTGTGCATGTCGGGGGAATGTTTTACCCGATCAAATAATTTAAGGGCCTTTTCTTTTTCTCCAAGAAAGAGATGTTGAAATCCTAAAAATGTGTCGATAAGAGGATCGGTAGGGATATAATCTTTTGCAGTCAAATAGAGCTCTTTGGCTCTTTCGTAATTCTTCGATTGCCAAGATCTTGCTGCATGGTTAAAAAAGTGCATCCCCACAAGTTCTTTTAGTGTTCTTCTTGGTAAAGACTTCGTATTGACGGTAAGGTAGTGCTCTTCAGGCAGATGGATGCCTCTTGCTGTAGTTTCAATATTGATCACTTCATCAGATTGAGTAAATGATAAATAGATGTGACCTGGAGGTGTGATGATTTCAAGAGGTAAATAGATCCTTTGCGCAAGACACATATACAAAATGGATACCCCTAGGCAAACGCCGTGTCTACTATCCATCACAGAAGGTAAAAAGGTATAGATATCGAGATCTTGATCATTGTTCCACATCGATTGAGGGGGAAAGCGGTAGCCCATTTCATGGAATATGAAATGATTGATCGCATCGAGTTTTTGCTCATACGTTGGGTTTTTAGGGAGCTTTGCTAAAATTTGTAGCGCCATTAGATCAAGTGAAGCTTCATAAAGGAGCAGTTTCTTTTTTTCTTCTTCATTAGAAAAATCGAATTCATGTAGCAAAATGCTTCTAGCAACATCTACTTCTTGTGCATCTAGTTCTAATGTCTGATTTGTCGAAGTGATCAGATGCCCTTTCAAGCTTCGATTTCCTAAAAATTCTCCTAATCTATCAATAATCTTGAGTTCTGAAAGTGATAAATTTGGACTATAGCTTGTAGAGCCTGTAGTTGTTAGAGCTATAATTGCTTCTAAAGAAACTAAAGGCAAAGTGAAGTTTCTATATTCTTCAAGCGGCAGGGGGCGGTGTAAATTGATCAAGTTCCAGGCCTTATCAAACGCACCTTCGGCAGTTTTTGTCTCTTTATAGAGTGTATAAAAAGCAAAAAGTTCTTTAAGAGAGGTTGAATCTAGGCTGTCATAAACCGCTTGAACGCGATCTTCATAAAAAATAGGGCGGTAACAAAGCAGTAGGACTAGAAAGTAGCGCATATCCTCATCTTACAGATAAGGGCAATTTGCGCAAACACCTTATACAATTTGGAGTTTTGAGAAGTATGTTATGTATTTTAGGGTATCGATCGATTTTTCCATTTGATTGTTTTTGGAAAAATCCAAAAGAAGAGTGCGTTTGTGCAAAATGATATCCAAATAGATGTGGTGTAGAGTCTAAATGAAAGATCAAAGGGGGCAAACTGATAGATAGCATAGCTTCCGATAAAACCTATTAAGGTCATGAGGATTTTTTTATAAAAACATTCATCGGGGCGAATAAAAAAATGAAAAACGGAGGTTAAATAGATCCCCATAGCAAAACCTGAAAGGAGGATGCAATACGAGTTAATCAAACCTTTCGGATAGAGTAAAAGGGTAAATAAAGCGGCTAGGTGAAGAAGTAAGTTAGTAGCTAGCAAAGAAATAGAGCCTAAGAATTTTTCTATCCAAGGGAATAGATATAGATAGACTCCAAAAAGTACACAGCCTAGCAAATAGCCAAAAAGGATATCATGGATAAAATGCATTCCTATGTAGACCCGAGAAAAACCTATCAAGAGGGGATAGAGGATCGCAAGAGTTTTGATGATGCGGTTTTTGCTGTGGTAAAAGATCAATAGACCTATGAGCATAGAAGATGTAGCGCCGCCGCTTGGCAATCCGTAGTTTTTTGCACATTTTAGAGCGATCGAGGGGTCAATATGGCAAGGTCTTGGTAGTTGCAGCAAGGTTTTTAAAGTAGAGACTGAGAAATTGGATAAAATAGAAACAGATAGAAGACGTAATCCCCATCTTGGAGAGGTGAGTAGATAAGCTAAAGAGCAGATAAGGAAATAAAAAAGAGGTGTATCAAAAAAATCTAAAAAGAGGAAAAAATTGCTAAAATCCAGTGTTTGCAGCTCTCTAATCCATTCAATTTGGGTATCATAGAAAGATGAAGTGGTCATTTTTTTGGTAAAATTGATCTAATAGCTTGTTTTAGAGGTTCATGATTTGAAAGCTCTTCTAGAGATATTTTAATCTTATACGTCCAATTTGTATCTAAAATTTTTCCGGGTATGTTGATTCTTTCATCTTCTAATCTAGGTGAAACAAGCTCGTCAAAAAGGGCAAGGTATTCAGATAAAAGATTGATATGAAATATCGAGCAAGCTGAGTGGCTGTCTTGTAAAATTTTGGCGCGATTGGCTTTTGTCAAGATAGGCTCATATGCAATATTGCTAAATTTAGAAAACTCTTTGGCTTCTTCAGGAAAATTTTGCCACCAAAGAGCAAGCGTTTCACTATCGTGAGTAGATACAGTGCAAAGAGCCAGTTCAGGATAATCTCGATAAGCTATAAACGATCCATCTTGATCGTATTTACGCATCCAGCGGACCACTTTTGTACCGGCAATGCCAAGTTTTGCCATATTTGTTTGAGCTATTACGGTATTGAAACCAAGATCTTCACCGATAGGAAGCATGGTTGTAGAGGGAAGAAGCTGAGTGAAAATAGAAAGTCCTTGTTCTTGCTGCTCTTTTGGATCGCTTGGAATAAAAAAGCCCTCTTTTGCTTTTTTCCCAAGTTCTATCGCCCAAATTCTAAAAAAACCGATAATGTGGTCTAAACGGTAGATGTCAAAAAAGTTTTCAGCAATTTGGAGTCTTTGTTTCCACCAAGAAAAGCCTTCATTTTTTAGGGCTTGCCAGTTGTAAAGGGGAAATCCCCAATTTTGTCCATCTTCTGCATACTGATCAGGAGGAGCTCCTGCTGTGTAACGTAAATCAAAAAATTCAGGGTGGAAGTGGACATCAGCACTTTCTTTGTTGATCAGTATCGGAATATCTCCTTTAAGAAAGATCCCTTGCAAATTGGCATAGCGTTTTACCTCTGACATCTGCTCAAAACAAAGGTACTGAAGGTATGAGAAAAAATCGGGGCTAAAATTTTCTATCGATTTTTCCGACTTGAACGCACTGTAAGAGCTAAGCCACTCATGCTTTCCTAAAAATTCAATGTAGTCGCTAGGCTTTTTGGTGGATTGGTAGTATTCATGCAAAAATAGCATTTTTTGCTGTAAAATCTCTTGGTAGGGGATTTTGGCTCTTTTTTGGAATGGATGGAATCTATCAAGATCACTTTTTTGGACTTTAGGCAATTTCCAAAGACTTAAAAATATTGGATTTAACGCAGAAGAGCTGACTGCTAGATAAGGGCTTGCCTGATCGTGAGTGTCATTGATAGGCAGCAGCTGAATAATGTCAAAGCCAACTTCTTTACACCAATCGATCAAAGGGATTAAATCGTAAAATTCCCCAATGCCGCAACTTTGATTTGTCCAGATAGAGGATAAAATAATGTCGATGCCATGATGGGGATAATACCCTATTTTTTCAAAAGCTTGCGCTGTAATCCAACTATTGTTGATCATCTTATTGCTTTATTACCCTGTTAACCCAATTTCTAATTGCAGCTAAAAGAGTAAGGTTCAGCGCAATCCGAAAAAGTTTGGCCCGCTAGAAGGGCGCTCATCGGCGAGCACTCCTTGAGGAGCTGTTTTCCCACTTTCTATAGCACGTTTCCAATTTTCTGCTTTGTGAAAAAAATCGAGGATGTGCTCATGCAATTTTTTTCCGCTAATGTCAATCATGGGTATTTTTTCATACAAAACAAGCTTATTGAGTTTTGCAACAAAAGCTAAAATTGTTGTTGCATAGCTAGATAAGCTGTTGGCTTTAAGTGCTGATTTAAGAACTTCTTCTCTAAATTTTCCAGGAGAAAGTTCAGTAAGCATAGCTGCTAAAAATAGATATTCTCCTGCTATATCAAGCTCCATCTGAATCTTGATTTGTTCATTCAAAACAATTACACATGCTTTATTAGAATCAACAGTTAGATCTACATCTAAAAGAGGGGATAGTTCATTCAATAGCTCTTCAAAATTTTTCATTCAGCTTTCTCCTCCTCTTCTTCTAGAAGGTCGTCTAACTCAGAAATGGTTTCTATGAGAATCATCAAAAGGTCTTGGCGATGTTTGGTCGATTTGAATAAACGGGGTGATACACCGCGAATGGCATCGCGATATTGGGTAAAGATGATCACTTGTGCGGCAACCTCGGCAGATATCCCTAGGGATTGGGCCAATTTAAGCACCCTTTCAGGAGAAGGATATTTTTCTTGAAGGAGGACGACAAATTGTTTGGCTAGTAATTCAAAATTGAGCCTTTGAGGAAGTGTAAGATGCTCTTTAGAAAACAGTTTTGCGATCATTTCCATTCTTAGCTGGAAAAAACGATAAATTCCTATGATTGCCTGCATGTTTCTTGCTTCTGAAAAAAGGCGCTGCAGTTCATTTCTATCGATAGAAGTTCCCTTGGATTTGAGGTCAGCTCCTATCGCATGCAAAATGAATTTGATAGCGGTCTTTAGCTTTTCATAAGAAAAAAGGTTGTTGAGCTCATCAAATAAGTTAACGGCTTCTCGAGGATTGCCTGTAACGTCTCTGTAGAGATCTCTTAAGTTTGTCGGCGTTCCTAGTCCTTGTTTAGCAAAGGCTTGAGCTTCTTGGTTGATGTTTCTGCCGGCAATGATTTCTCTATTGTATTTTTCAAATAAGAGCTCTTTGGCTCTTCTGAAATGGATTCCTAATTTCGAATTAGGGTGGGTCACTTGGACTAGATAATTGAGAGCTTCATCAGCCAAATATTGATCGGGATAGGTTGCAAGAACTTTAGATAGAATGCTTTCTGGGGTGTCATTTTCACCAAATAGCGATAAAAGGTTGGTCAGTACCCGGGTTTTTAATTCCGGATTTTTCTGTGTAAAATCTTCAGCTACTTTTTCTACAGCTTCTATGAATTCAATCACTTCATCATCTGATTCTTGTGAGCTTTTTTCTACATCAGGGCGCCGTATTCTGCGGTCAATAGTCTCAAAACGGCGTGCTATCGCTAAAGGATTGAACGCTGCAAGCTCACACCACTGCTGCAGTTCTGCTTCGCTGCTGTCAACGCGAACTTCAATATCTGCAGCTTGCTGTATATCTCTAAGCTGCTGCATGCGAAGACGCTCTGCTGCTTTTGATAAGCCACTAACCCCTTGTATATGACGATCGTCAGACATCTATTTCTCCCACAGCTTTAGAATGAAAGATCTCCCATATATAATGCAACATAGACTATACTCTGGCGAGCATATTCCCATTTTTTTGTAAAAATGGAAAACTACTAAAAAATAAGAAGATAGCGCAGGTTATGGAAGGTTTTTGTTCATTAGCATCTGGATCAAAAGGAAATGCAACATACGTCGGTACAAAAGAGACGAAAATTCTAGTAGATGCAGGTTTGAATTTTAAGCACTTAACAATCAGACTAGAAGAGATTGGTGTTAATATTGAAGATATTGATGCAGTTGTCGTGACCCATGAACATACCGATCATATTAAAGGACTTGAGATACTATCAAAGAAATTAGCCATTCCTGTTTTTGCGAATCGAGAAACTGCTAAAGGGATCTCTGAGGCATTTGAAAGCCGTCCTAAATTCAAAATATTTTCTACTGGAGAGCCCTTTTCTTTTGGGGATTTAGAGATTTTTCCTTTTAGCGTTCAGCACGACACTCTAGATCCTGTAGCATTTACGATCCAATCGCAAGGAAAAAGACTAGGTATTTGCACAGATTTAGGATTTGCTACATCTTTGGTAAAATCCCACCTTTGCGATCTCGATGCGTTAATCATAGAAGCAAACCACGATGAACACATGGTTCATGCTTCGTCTAGGCCTTATGTTTACAAAGAAAGGGTTCTAGGAAGGCAGGGGCATTTATCGAATAAAGCATCAGCTGAAGTGATCAAAGCTGTCTATTCACCCCGTCTAAAAGAGGTGTTTTTAGCGCACCTTTCGTCAGAGTGTAATCACCCTAAAGTAGCTTTAGAGACTATAGAGTCGATTATACATAAAGACAGCCCCTTGGACATCACGTTAGAGGTTTTAGAGCAAGATAGGGTTAACCGATTTGTCCCTTTGTTTGCATCTTTGTCACTAAAGTGATTCAGCCAGACTGTCCGATCTAGGTGAGCCGGATCTACTAAAAAATGCTTGGTTTAAAAATAGACCTATGTAGTTTGGGCTCACAATTTTTGCATGACTACCCATCATATGTTGAAGGGTTTCAGCATTTCCTGCTTCCCAAAGAGGGATCCCTCGCTCTATCAAAAGCTGCTCAATTGCCATTTTATACATCGCTTTTTGTTCAGGCAGCGGATCATTTGGATTTCTGTTTTTTAAGCACTGCTGCATGAGCATTTCAGCTCTTGTTTCTATAAACAATTCTCTTTCAGATTCGGAAAAACAGCGCTTTTCTTCATTATTAGGGATTTTTTTGAGAATTTTTCTGATATTATCATTTTGAGGTAGCCGCAATTCATATGAGCTATTAGAAAAAGGATGTTTGGTTTCTTCTAATTTTATTTCTCTATTCATCAAAGCTAAAGAGCTGCATTTTTCATGGATATTCAGAAGATCTTTTTCTGTTAACGGCTGAAAGGAATTTTCATCAATTGCATCTTTATCCTGGATGAGAAAAAACCATTTGAAGAAGTCCATAATAGCTAACCATATTTCATACAGAGTATCGGTAATTGCGCTCCCTTTAGGAATGATCCCTTCAGAGTGGATGAAAATGGTTCGCTGATCTTCTTTAGGCAACTGTTGATGCTTTTCATCTTGATAGATGTGCATTGCTTCAAAACAGCTCGATCCTCCTGTTTTTTGAACAAGAACGTTGGATCTGTGTAATAAAGGGGCTAAAGTATCGTCATCTTGGTGAGTAAAGGGAATAATCTTGAAATTTTCAGGCAACCCGCCACTACTTTGATAACTTCTCAGTCTTGTTTCTACTTTTGCAAGAAGTTCATTAGATTCTGTTTCTGAGTCCGGTTTTCCGCAGTAGACAAAAAGATAATGTTTATTCAAGCTTTCAGGTGCAAACTCAGCTTCTTTTAGAGCAGCTTGTAAAAAAGCGTCGATATAGCCGTTGACCGAGGCCCCCGGGGGCTGGCTGCCAAGCATGATTGTGGCTACTTTGTCTTCGCTTCCGATATTGATAGTAGCTTTTTTATCCGAAACATTATGTTCTGAAGACATGCCTAGGTTTAGTATTTGTTTTTCGTGATCGTTATGCACTTTGATACGTAACTCTACATGCTCTCCTATGGTGCACTGATGCTCAAAAAATGCTTTTCGTATAGGAAGCTTCTTTGTATAAATTACACGAATTTTTCCAACATGCTTTTTCCAGAAACTTTTTTCAGTTTGTCCGTCTCTACATTTAGGACGGCATGGGGCATACAAAGTAACAATTTTTGTTAAAGCAGGGTTGTTGCCGATCGAATTTAGGGATTTAAAAAAGTGCTCAGCTCTTTTTGTAGGTAAATCGGTCATATGCACTTGTAAACGCATGTTCCAATTTTTTTCACGGTTTACTACCAAAATCGCTTGAGCAATAGCGTCGATACATAAAGCTTGAGTACATACGATTCTCTCCGGCTCTTGATCCATGCTGCGAAGATATTCGGTGAATTTTTTGAATGCTATTGGGTAAAAAATGATATCTCTTATCCAGCGCAAATTCGCTGTTGCTTCAAGTTCAGCAATATCGCCTCTTTTTCGAGCTTCATTC
>VGMA01000032.1 GCA_016866575.1 Chlamydiota bacterium | reverse complement strand
ATAGGGATCTCTTTATTGTTTAAATGGATCGTGTTGTCTTTAAAAACATGTAGAGAAATCATAGGTCCGCTAGCTACTTCAAGCGTGACGTTTTTCCCGCTACTAAGCTCGATGTGATCAATGCTCAAAAGAGGCGAAATGAGAATGAAAAAAATAAGCACTACAAAGAGAACATCGAGTAAAGGTGTAAGATTGATCAGCCCTCCGGCATCGATGGTATCGATTTCAAAAGAAGGAAATTTTTTTTTCATTCTACCTTGCGATATTGCAGCTCGATGGTATTTAGCATCGCTCCGCTAAAATGGTTCATATCGAAATAAAGATCTTTTACAGCTGTTTTTAAATAATTGTAGGCTACTAAAGCAGGAATTGCGATCACAAGTCCGAGAACAGTTGTTGCAAGAGCTGTGGAAATACCTGCTAGCATCAAGGAATTTGCATGCACTGAAGATCCTTTTTGCATTTCGGCAAAGCTTACAAGAATACCCCATACAGTTCCTAAAATGCCCACAAACGGGGCTAAAGATACAATCGTGCCAAGAAGAAACAGATTTTTTTCTAATTCTTTAGCTTCAGAAACAATCGTATTTTGTGCATGGCCTTCGATGAGTTCAATATCTGAGCGAGATAAAAAAACAGGATTCATCGTCTGATGGAAATAGTGGTTTTTATCCAAAATCTCAATGGTTTTTGTCTTGATTGATTCAAAAATCTTCAAAAAAGGGTGCTTTTTTTGATTGATGGAAATAGCTAAAATTCCTGATTTTGCTTCTTGAAGAAGAGCCTCAAGCGCTTTAGCTTTAGATCGAACATGGTAGAGTGTATAAATTTTTTCCACTAATAGATACCACGTCAAAATCGAAAGGAAAAAAAGCATGAAGAAGATCAGCTTTCCAAAAAAATCAGCCTGGAGAAATGCTTGAATCAGAATTGACATAAGGTCTAAACTAATAACAATCTTTTAAGGTTTTGTCAAGTGAACTTTGTCGATACACACGCCCATATGACAGACGACAGCCTCTGGCCAAACGTCGATGACTATCTGGAAATTGCGCAAAAAGCAGGTGTACGCGCTATCATCAACATCAACACAGATGTTACAACTTTGCAAAGAGGTATAGAGCTAAATAAGAAATATCCTTTTTTCTATAACGCTGCAGCAACAACCCCTCATGACACAGAAAAATGGGGAGAAAAAGATTTTTTCATCTTTGAGAAAGCTGCGAGAAATAAAGATCTCATTGCTCTAGAGCTTTCTTTGCCAGTTATCATTCACTGCAGAGATGCTTTTCACGATCTATTCAAAATCGCAGATGAAGAATATATCGACCATCCTTTGGTGCTTCATTGCTTCACCGGAACCAAAGAAGAAATCCAAGAGTGCGCTAAAAGGGGATGGTTTGTCTCTTTTAGTGGTATTGTAACGTTTAAAAAATCCATCGAATTGAGAGAAACGCTCCATTTTCTCCCTCTTGATCGCTTGCTAATCGAGACAGATGCGCCCTATTTAGCTCCTCAGTCACATAGAGGCAAGCTCAATCACCCGGCTTATATTGTGGAAACAGCAGAGGTGATTGCAAAAGAGCTTAGCCTAAGTTTAGAGGAAGTAGGGATGATTGCATCTAAAAATGCTTGCTGTTGTTTTGGTTTGAAAGAGGTTTTTGTGTGACCATATATCTGCCGTATTTAGTGCTATAATCTACTTTTACCTCATAAGAGTGTTTATTGATCTCTTCTTGGCTATCAATTTCGACAAATTGACCAAAAACAACTGTGCCTTCTGAGAATTTTTTACTAGGACGGACAATAATGACCTCTTCGATCACAGAATCGCTAGAAGAGTCAAGGCATGTCACTTTGAAATTTTCCTCACTGACGCAATAATCTAACATTTTAGGTTTTTTCGGTGTCTGAAGCTGAGTTTGCGGCAAGGTTTTAGGTGTAAATTTCACTTTTTGTGAATTTTGCTCAGAGCTAGAAGGTGAGCTAGAGCTGGATAATGAAGCTGTAGGAGCTTTAAAACTAAAATTCGATTTAGTTACATAATCAGATACCCTGATGCTTATGTGTTTATCGTAGTTTTTTGACAGCTTGATCAACCCATCATCTTCTTCAAAAGAATCTTTTTTAGAAGTACTTGTTATTAGTTTATTTTCTACTTCATTCAAAGCAGGGTCAAAAATTTTGGACGTGCGTCCACAAATGCAAGAAAACATGTGATCTCTCTTTTTTTATTATAGTAAAATTGGCCGACAGCAGTTTGACTTATGATTTCAAGACTTAAAGCAAAGAAATGCTTATTTTATTCTGATCGCGGGCCGTTTTCGGGCACATAATACATTAGCAATCCTTTGAAGTAAACAAGAAATCAGTCTTTCAAAATATTTGCATCCTCAATCGACATAAAAACCATATTCAGAATCAGGGTCAAAATGGTTTTTTGAGCGATCAATGACTTCTTGAGAAACCTTCTCTTCTGTCGAGTAGCTCCGCAAAATGGGATTAGGATCATAAAAAGTATTAGGTTTTAGCATCAGCAAAAACGCTTCTGTTTTCTCCAGGGACATATCGTCTCTAAAGCGTTTAAGCGCTTTTTTATCTCCAGGGTTTTCGTTGATATAGATCACTTTTTTGTCTACCGGAGCCGTATTGGTGTTCTCCATGCTAGATAGAGCGTTGATAAAAGTGTTAAAAATGTCCTCAATTGAAAAATCGCTAAGACATTTGAAAAAAAGAGTATTGAATTTTACCCTTAGTATAGAGGCTACAGTTAAACAGCTTAAATCTTTAGACCCAGAAGAACTGGCGCGCTCTTCTATGTGGGGTATTTTATTGTTAATATTAATAGTAATCACAATAAACCGTAATTAATTAACGAATATTATAAATTAATTAATAATATAAATCAATAAAATTAATATACACTTATAAAAAGCATTTTAGTCTGTCTTTAACCTATATAGATAAAAATCTTGAGAGAAAATTTGAGAAACTGAAGAATGGAGAATAATCAATATTTTGTGAGAAATCGATGACCCAAGAAGCATTACCACTACCTAGAGCAGTGGTTTGGCAAAGACTACATTCTTTAACAGGTCTATGGTTTGTACTGTTTTTGCTAGAGCATCTATTCACTAATTCACAAGCTGCACTATTTTTCGGCGATGACGGAATGTGGTTTGTTCGTAGCGTTAATTTCCTGCATAACCTGCCGTATCTTCCTCTTATTGAGCTTTTCTTGCTCGGCGTTCCTTTTGGCTATCACGCGATTTTGGGAGTTCGCTACCTTTTTACATCCCGTCCCAATACAATTGGAGCAAGTGGTAGAAAGCCAAAGCTAAACTATGCAAGAAATTGGGCATACACTTTTCAAAGAATATCGGCGTGGATTTTGCTTTTTGGTTTGATTTTGCACGTTTGGTATATGCGTTTTGATATTTATCCAGCCGTTGTAAAGCAAGGAAGTCAATCGTATTATTTTGCAAATTATCAAATCGATGATGGTCTTTACCCATTAGCAGATAGACTAGATGTAAAATTATACGATGAAGAGGCAATTGAAAGAGAAAAAGAGGAAATCAGTAAACAACTTTCTAAGATGGAATTAGTTCGGCAAAAACTTCAGCAAATTGAAGAAGAGTCTTCTAGCGGCAAATACGTATACAACGCTGAAACTGATAGTGTATACAAAAGCTGGCAAGCGTATATGCTCAAGATGAAATACGTGCTTGGTCTAGAAAGTAAGCCTTTAAAAAAAGGGCAAGTTGTGGCTGTATCGACAAACTTTGGCAACATCATTTTGCTCAATGTTCGAGAAGCTTTTAAAAGCGTTACAAAAGCTATTTTTTACACTTTGTTTGTGCTAGCTGCCTGTTTTCATGCCTTCAACGGCTTATGGACATTTTTGATCACTTGGGGTGTTCTTTTGAGCAAAAAAGCGCAGCACAAGATGGTAGGGGTATGTTATGCGATCATGGGCTTGATGGCTTTTTTAGGGCTAATGTCCATTTGGGGTTCGTATTTTGTTAATTTAAGGAATTGAAGATGGCAAGACAGACTGTAACAGTAGTGGGAGGAGGTCTAGCAGGACTTTCTGCAACAATGAAGCTAGCTGAGCTTGGATGCAAGGTCAATCTTGTTTCTGTAGTTCCTGTCAAACGATCACACTCTGTTTGTGCTCAAGGCGGCATCAATAGCGTTAGCGATATGACAGGGGAAGATGATTCTATTGAACTTCACGCTTACGATACAATTCGAGGTGGAGATTTTCTTGCAGATCAGCCGCCTGTTTATGAAATGTGCTACAATGCGCCATATATTCTCAAAATGCTTGATCACATTGGCGTTCCTTTCAATCGAACCGCTTCAGGAAATCTTGACAGACGTCGATTTGGCGGCACATTATACAATCGAACCGCTTTTTGCGGAGCTTCAACAGGTCAGCAGCTGCTCTACGGTCTAGATGAACAAGTAAGAAGGGCAGAAGCTAAGGGTCTTGTGCAAAAGTATGAAAACCATGAATTTATGAGAGTAGTCCAAAATCAAGACGGTGAAGCTTGTGGCATTGTCATGATGGATATTTACACACTAGATCTTACAGTCCTTAAAAGTGATGCAGTCATATTCGCCACAGGTGGAAACGGGATCATTTTCGGTAAATCGACCAATTCTATGCACAACACCGGTGCTGCTGCGGCTAGACTGTTTGTCCAATCAGGAGCGCTCCTTGCCAACTCTGAGTTCATTCAAGTCCACCCAACGGCGATACCAGGCAAAGATAAATACCGATTGATGTCAGAATCTGCTCGAGGAGAAGGTGGGCGTGTCTGGGTATGGGGAAATTCAGCTAAAAGAATGAAAAATCCGGCTGATGGAGAGCTTATTACTTGTGGCGTAACTGGAGAGAAATGGTTTTTCTTAGAGGCTTTTTATCCAGGATATGGAAATTTAGTCGCAAGAGATGTCGCTTCAAGAGCTATTTTAGCTGTAACAGACGCAGGCCTTGGTGTCGATGGCAAAGATCAAGTTTATCTCGATGTGACCCATCTTGAACCAAAAACGCAAGATAAGCTTGAAGCGATACTCGATATATACCAAAAGTACACAGGAGAAGATCCAAGAATCGTACCTATGAAAATCTTCCCTGCAGTCCATTACACTATGGGTGGACTCTATATAGATTGGCCTGCATACGATGCAGAAGATCGTTTGTCTAGATTTAGACAAATGACCAATATCAAAGGGGTTTTTGCAGCAGGAGAGTGTGAGTATCAATACCACGGCGCTAATAGATTAGGAGCTAATTCGCTTCTATCATGTATATATGGGGGCTTAGTCGCTGGCGCAGAGTGTGAAAGATACATGCAGAGTTTAGGTAAAGATGTCCTCAGCGGAAGCGACGGAGCTTTTGAAGAAGCGCAAGCTAAAGAGCTAGCTTTCAAGCAAGATCTTTTTTCACGAGGCGGTGAAGAAAATGTCCACTTGCTACATGAAGAGTTAGGTAAGGTGATGATCGATAAAGTTACTGTGAGAAGATCCAATAGCGGCTTAGATGAGGCGCTTCAAAAACTTTATCAAATTAGAGAACGATACAAACATATCGGCTTATCTGATAAGGGCAACTACGTCAACCAGACATACATCTTTGCAAATCAATTCAAATACATCATTGAAAATGCAATTGCAATCGCAAAAGCAGCAAGATGTCGCGATGAGTCTAGAGGTGCGCACGCTAAAGAGGGTTTTGAGGATCGAGATGATGAAAACTGGCTGAAAACATCAATCATTCGCTACCAAAAAGATCTTGATCCACACATTAGCTACAATAGTGTTGACACAAGATATTTTAAGCCGGTAAAGAGAGATTATACAAAAGCTGTGAAGAAAAAGATTCAAGTTGAGAATCCGCCAGCTTACGTACCTATAGTGACATCGAGGGATTATGGCAGATAAAGTAATTTTAAGAATTTATCGTGGAGAGCCTCACCATCAATATTTTGAGGAATTTGAATTCACCAATACTCAAAACATGAATATCCTTTCTGCCTTGATGGAAATTCAAAAAAGACCGATCAATAGAGAAGGTAAGAAAACTACACCCGTTGCTTGGGAGTGCTCTTGTTTAGAAGAAGTTTGCGGCACATGTTCTATGCTGATCAACGGAAGACCAAGGCAGGGCTGCTCAGCAATCATCGATACAATTGTTAAGCAAACAAATAGCAATGTAATCACTTTAGCTCCTTTCACCAAATTTCCCCTTGTTAAAGATTTGATCGTAGATCGTAGATCGATGTTTGAAAATCTAAAGAAGGTTAAAGCCTGGGTGCCGGTTGAGCAGATGTATGCGCAAAGTTACGGACCGCCCATAGATCCTGTTCACCAGCAAGCTATGTATAAAGCATCAACGTGTATGACATGCGGCTGCTGCTCAGAAGGATGTCCGCAGGTTAATTCTCATTCTACTTTCATGGGGCCAGCCCCTATAAGCCAGGTAAAGCTTTTCAATTTGCACCCGGTAGGTAAAACTCTTAAACCGCAAAGATTGAGGGTAATGATGCAAGAAGGGGGAGTTTCAGAGTGTGGAAACGCCCAGAACTGTCATCAGGTTTGCCCTAAAAAAATTCCTCTCACAGAAGCTATTGCTGATGTTGGCGGCCAGGTAAGCAAGCAGATCTTCAAAGAGCTTTTCAGTCTGCCCGAAAGATGAAATGGATGAGTTTCAATACCAATCGGGCAAAAATAGACGTTAGATCAAACGCTCAAAAGCTTATTAGAGCTTTATCGAGAATTTGGGCATAGTAGCCAAATTTTCAATAAGGGCGTAGATGAAAAATAGTTCAGCGACGATGAGAATAGCTGTCCGTATTAGATCGAGTTCTTTTATCTTTATTTTCGGTTTGCTCTGATAGATAGGTATCTTCTGCTTCATATGTTATTTCTAAGGAGTCAATGGGGTGCTTAAAAATCTCCACATGTCTAAAGAACATTTCATCTTGTTGTTTAGGAATATTTATAATGAGATTTTGTGCAAATTCTTCTCCTTTAGTAATAAGGATACGAGTATGAGCGTCAAATCTTCTTTTATTGGTGATATCTTTGGATTGACCAAGAATCATATTTACAACCTCTTTCACTTGCTTGTAAAATTCGATTCCTGATGATCTAGTTGAAAAAAATTGAATAAATGAAGGATTGCTTTGGATAATATTTGGGTCAATCCATGATGGATCTAGTTGATGTCTTGTGTATTCTGAAATGCGAAATAAGAGAGCTAAAAGAGAAGATGAGGTATTGGTGTCACTTTCATTCACAAGAATATTGATCGGTTTCATGTAGTTAATGCAAAATTTAGCAAGTCCCTGATAGGGGTGTATAGTGGTAGTGCTGAATTGTAAAAGTTCAAAAAAGAATTTTGCTACCTTAACTTGATAGATCTTATCTTGCTCTGAATGAAAGGGGCTATAAAATACTGCATTAAATTCAGATGGAGTTTCAAAATTCATCCCTTTATCCATCAAAAAGCGGCCATTTCTGGATAGGTTTGAGCTCTCATTTAGCTCTGTTTGCATCATTTCACGGCAGGGCTCTAATAGTATTTGTATGTGCATTACGTTATCCTTAAATTTTTATATGAAGAAATGGCAATAGAGAATGATTGAATTCTATTCTCTATTGCTAAGATGTTTTATAAGCTGATTTTAGGCGTTATTTGCTTGTTCTTGATTATTTAATGATGCCATATAGCGCTGTTTTTCGAACTCTTCTATGGATAAATTCTGGTATTGGGTGTCTGGTAGCTGTTCTATTTTGCACGCCCCATTTGGCATTTCAATCAAAGAAATGGCTAAATTGTGTGCTAAGACTGAGAGCTCTGATACTCTTTCATCGAGATCAAAATTACGATCTTCACACTTCTTGATGTTAGAGAGATCAAAAACCAATTCTAAGGCTTCTTCAAGGAATTGCATGCCGCTAGTTCTCACAGCAAAAAGACGGCTAAAGGTATCGCTCATCGAGAGAACTCTTCGGGAGATGTGTTGTTGTTCCAAGATAGATTTTGCATTTTCTGATATGCGGTATAAAAGGGCGTAAACAGTAGATATTGGGGATTTCTCGCTTTCATTGAAATGGATTTGTAAAACCTTTCCATAGCCAAGAACAAGGGTATCATACACGCCTTGATGCTGAAATTCCATAGGTGTTGCTTCTGCAAGTAGGTGGAAAAATTCAATAGTAGCAATTTGGTGCGCTTTATCTCTTTCGTTATAGTAAGGGCTGTAGGTTGGTGCTACATTCCTTTGACAGCTAGAAAAATTGGCGCCTCTATTGATGAGATAGCTGCCGTTTCTTGAAGTATCTTCTTTGTTGTTAAGACTAGT
Organism: Chlamydiota bacterium; assembly: GCA_016866575.1. Taxonomy (GTDB): domain Bacteria; phylum Chlamydiota; class Chlamydiia; order Chlamydiales; family VGMA01; genus VGMA01. The sequence goes on along the minus strand of VGMA01000032.1, from coordinate 5,068 downwards.
TGAAATGAATTTATTTGCAGCTGAGTGTAAAGCAGACAGGTTAATGGACATTTTTGCTCTCTTGAATTTATCGTTTAGTTAGACTTTTTTTATGCATTAAAAAGTCTAAAATGAGTTTTTTGCCTATAAATACTACGGTCGATTTTCTAAAAAAATCAAGGTAATAGTTGTTATTTTTAAAAAAGATAATTTGTTAAGAGTGCATCTTGGTGCCAAGTGGAACATCGATGAGTGTAGTCACTTTTCGATATGGCATATCAAGAAGGTGTTTGACATTTTCAAGCTGAATAGATTTCGCGTTATAGCTTGTTTTGAGAAGCTCTTTAACTTTGTCAAAAAATTGGGCGCGATCAGGGAAAAAAGGGGCAAGGGTTGTTAAAAAATCAGAGTGGGATCTACTTTCTCGATAAAGAGGACGTTTTTTTGGTAGTGTTAGATACTGCATTTTTTCTTCATCAAATGCATAAAGAAAACTTGTATGGTGCATCCAGCGATTTTTTTGTATGTACTGCGCATTGCCTCCAACTTTTTGATGGCCGATCACATAATCATTTTCTCTAAATTGAAAAGAAGGGATATTTAGCGCTTTTTCATAAAAATTTGCGCTCCACTGCATAATATTTTCAGGATATGAAGCAAATTCATGCCTTTGTTTTTGAAAAATGAATGAAACAAAGAGGGTGTTTTGATCAACAACCACTGTTCCTCCGCCACTGTAGCGGCGAATAACAGGTATAAAAGAAGAGGCGAGCTTTTCTAAATTGATTAATTCCTCAGGATTGCCTGAAATCCCCATCACAATAGCAGGGGTGCTGCCATGATTTAAAATGCAATAATCTTCATCAGAGAGTCGAAGCAAAGCTTCTTCTATTTGAAGCTGCTCTAAAATGGGTGTGTTAAAAAGCTCTAAAATATTCATTGTGTTTTAACAGACACAATATCAGCAGTTTTGATAACTTGCAATAATTTACCCTGATTGCTGTTGATGGTTACTAGTGTTAAATAGCCTCCTTGCAAAGGTTCAATAGAAGTCACGTTGATAAGTTCACTGCCATCTGCAAGCCTAAAGACAGTTTTGCCAGGTGCTTGCGAAGAGAGCATGGAAAATGCCGTTTTCCAGTCATCAGCTATGCTTTGTGGATTGACAATGATCACTTGGGAGATTGCTGAAGAGGGGGTATTTGATGTTTTATCTTGCCCTCTAGTTAAAGCGGCCATCATTTCAGGACTCATGGTCTGTTTTTCTACAGCAAGAATTGGCATCGCCATGAAAACTAAAAAAAGGTGCTTTAAATGTAACATACCATACCTGAATTTTTGGATTTTGCTTCGATTAAACACTGCCTTGCTACTCTGATCATTTCTTCAAGAGAGGGGAAAAAGATCTCATGTTCTTTTTCTTGAAAAACAACACCTTGGTAAGATTTAGGAAATTGATCGTGGATCAAATGGGCAAATTTTTGCCCTCTTGTTCGATCTTTGTTTGGTAAAATAACGATGTAGAGATTTCTTGTTAAAGTAAGTACGATTCCATCAGGATCCATTTTTTTTACTAAAAAATCGTAAATTGTAGCATCTTGTTCAACTAAAATAAGGGTCATATCGTGTTTTCCCAAGATCATTTTTTGGATTTTCAAAGCATCAGATTTGCTAAACACAGTTTTATCTTTCATTGTATATTCGCTATTCGAGCTTTGTTTGTAGCGTCTTAGCTCATCGATTTTTTTGTGCGCTTCTTTAAACTGCATAGCTTTTTCAAGTTTTGAAAAAAGTTCTAATTCTTCTATAGGCTCTTGCAGTAGATCTAAAGCTCCAGCTTTTTTGAGATCATCGTGGTAGGTTTTTTTGAGGTTATTGGATATAACTAAGATTGGAATGAATTGCAGATCTATTTTTTTCTTGATACTTGCACAAAAAGAGAAGATTGATTCATGAAAAAACGTATCGTTGATCACTATCACATCAATTTTGGTATTTAGTAGATCTTCAGGTTTTAGATTTAAGGAGTCAAAAATCACAAGGTGATACTTGCCATAGAGTTTATGCTTAAGAATAATCGCATCGATCTCTTGATTACTTATCAAAGCCATAGTAGGCAATTCAGCATTTACGGATGTCATGAAGCATATTCTCTAGTAAAGATTTAGTAAGAGGTTTCTGTAAAAAAGGGTAGTTATACTTTTTAGCTTTTAAACGATCTTTTTCTTCTACTGAAACGGTCAATATGGCAATTTTAGGCATGTCGAGTTTAAGCTTTTCACACTCTTCAATGAACTGCCAACCGCTCATCATGGGCATGTGGATATCTAACAAAATGATAGAAGCTTTGAGCCCTTCTTGCATTAAGTTCAGCGCTTCTTCACCACTTGCAGCGCTCGCTATAGTCTTGATCAATCCACTTTGACGCAAAAGGTGGGCTGTCATGAGATGCGTTTCTTCATCGTCATCGATAATCAAAGCGCAATCAATCATAAAACCTTAATAATGAAACACTTTTCTTTTAAAGCAAAACTAATCTTTTAAGCGGATACTAAAAGAATTGTAATTTTAAGACTATTGGTTTATCCAAAAAATATGATCCCTAAAAAATTAAAGACCTTATATAAGGCAAAAATACCAAGAAAAATCACTGAGCTTCAGTTTTTTATAGATCAATCTGATATAGAAAACCTCCGGTTTGCTGTTCACAAGCTGCAAGGAAGCAGTGGCACATATGGATACATGAAAGTCAGTCAAGAATGTGCTAAGTGGGAGTATGAGCTCATGAAAGGTTCAGTGGAGCAAAATAGAGAACATCTAGAAAACATCAAAAGGTTTTTTCATGAGTAAAGGAAAGCAAGTAGTATTGATTGATGATGATGAAATGATTTTAGAGCTTTTGCGCTACTGGTTCAATAAAACTGGGTATGACACCAAAGAATTTACCACAGGGCATATCGCTTCTACTTACATACTTGAAAATGCGTCTTTCGTCGATTTGATCGTTTTGGATCGCTTGCTGCCTGATATGGATGGGATCACTTTGCTCTCTAGACTGCCTGAGAATATTCCGTTATTGTTTTTGAGCGTACTTTCAAAAGATCATGAAATGGTGCATTCGAGAAGAGATAACTTTATCGATTATATCGCTAAGCCATTTCGTGTGGAACATGTCTTAGAAAGAGCGCAAATTTTGATGGCTAAGGGAATGCCTTAAGAAACTCTATTTTTGAAGGCTTACCATCAAAAGAGATATTTCAGCAAAAGATATGCCTATTAGTCGAGATGCCTGACCTAGATTTTCAGGATTGACTCTTTTTAATACTTCGCGAGCCTCATTGCTTAACCCTTTGACTGAAGTGTAATCAAACTGTAAAGGAAGACGTATTTTATCTAGCTCTTCGAGTTTTTGGATATCAGAAGTTTGTCTCTTAATGTAGCCTGCATACTGCACATCGATTTCTATCTGGTTATTGATTTCTTCGCCGTGGTCTTTTACGACATCAGGGTATTTAAGGATAAGATCTTTGTAGGTATGGTTTTCTTGGCATAGGAATTTTCTATGCTTTTCTCCTAGCGCTGCTAATTGATCTTTGATCGTTTCTTTCTTTGTTTTGAATTTGGCATATTGCTCATCGGAAATAAGTCCTAAATGATAGCCATGTTCTCTCAATCTGAGGTCTGCGTTGTCTTGTCTTAATACTAAACGATGCTCAGCTCTACTTGTGAACATTCTGTAAGGCTCTTGAAGTTCTTTTGAGATGATGTCTTCAATCATAACACCCAAATAAGCTTCAGAGCGAAGTAGAATGAACGGATCTTGACCGCGTACTTTTCTTACCGCATTGATGCCTGCGATAAGCCCTTGTCCTGCAGCTTCTTCGTAACCGGTTGTTCCGTTGATTTGCCCTGCACAAAAAAGGTTTTCGACGATTTTGGTTTCAAGGGTCATTTTGAGTTGTCCACTTGTGACAAAATCATATTCTATCGCATAAGCAGGTCTAAGGATTTCTGCGTTTTCTAATCCGCTTATAGAGCGAATCATCGCATATTGGACATCGAAGGGTAGTGATGTAGAGATTCCATTTACGTAGATTTCGTTTGTTGCGATCCCTTCTGGTTCTAAAAAGAGTTGATGCCGCTCTTTATCGGCAAAACGAACCACTTTATCTTCAAAAGAAGGGCAATATCGAGGGCCTACCGATTTGATAAAGCCTGCGTACATTGCAGATCGCTTGAGGTTTTCTAAAGCGATTTTTTTGGTCTCGTCATTCGTATAGGTGATCCAGCAAGGTAGCTGAGGCAATTTGCGCTCTTTAGAGTCAAATGAGAAGTATACATCATCTTCTCCTGGCTGCTCTTCCATAACGCTAAAATCGATGGAGCGTTTATTGATGCGAGGAGGCGTTCCGGTTTTGAGTCTGCCTAATCTAAAGCCAAGATCGAGAAGCGATTTAGATATGCCAATAGCCGGTTTATCACCAGCTCTTCCTGCACCAAAATTGATGTTGCCAATATGGATAAGCCCTTGCATAAAGGTTCCTGCCGATAGTACGACAGCTTTTGCTCTGTAGCTAATTCCTTCTTGGGTGGTTACACCTACAATTTTTCCAGCTTCGACAATAAGGTTTTCAGTAGTTCCTTGCATGATGTAGAGGTTCTTGGTGTTTTCAAGAACGTACTTCATTTCTAGGCTGTAGGCTGTTTTGTCAGATTGTGCGCGCGGAGACCAAACTGCGGGCCCTTTGCTGCGATTGAGCATTCTGAATTGAATGCCTGTTCTGTCAGCTACTTTACCCATGATGCCCCCTAGGGCGTCGATTTCTCTAACTATGTGCCCTTTTGCTGTCCCACCAATAGCAGGATTGCAGCTCATTTTGGCAATAGTGTCGAGATTCATGGTAAGTAGTAGTGTAGAGGCACCCATTTTAGCTGCAGCATGCGCTGCTTCACAGCCAGCATGACCTGCCCCTACTACAATTACATCAAACTCGGTAGGATAAAACCAAGACATTACGACTTCTTATGGCGGTCTCTACGACGACGTTTTTTGCGTTTATGTTTGTTGATTTTTCTACGGCGTTTTTTC
>VGMA01000031.1 GCA_016866575.1 Chlamydiota bacterium | reverse complement strand
AATTCAAGGTGGTAAAGGATCAGCCATAGGAGGTCTTTTCTTAATAGGTCGAAACAACGTAATAGAAAACAGTGTAATAAAAAATAACACCGTTGAAGCGCATATAGCTAAAGGTTCAGCTATATTTAGCACAAAAGAGCTGCAAATTACCAAATCAAAGATTAGCAAAAACCATTTACATTCAAAAAACAACGGTTTGGGAACCATATACATAGATACTGGATCGATCAATATCCAAGGCAGTGTTATCAAAAGCAATAAAGCGACAAAAGGGGCTGGCATCTACTTAACTTCTGGGGTAAGCATGAGTATTGAAGATTACAGCGTCATTAAAAATGTCGCCACAAGCACAGGTGGAGGAATTTATGCAGATACGACTTTTAACACTCAACGTACGATCATCGCCAAAAACTATCCTGATAACGTCTATGAATCAGGTTCTTAATATGACAAGAAAATCGGGGGTGTTATTCCCCCGGTTTTCACTGCTAACAATTGACCATTAATGACATAAAAACAACAAAATCTTCTTTGCTATGATATAAAAAAAAGAGAATTTATGTATAAAGCTAAAAATGGCTCAGAGTTTGCAAAAATTGTTAATTATTTAAATCAGTCTTCTGATGGAAAAAATCAGATAGTTGTGTTACAGGGTAAAGAGTTTTCTTTTGATACAACTCTTATTATCAATTTCAATCTTACGATAAAATCAGACCAAGGTGCATCCATTTTTACTAACGATGGAACTACAATTTTTAAGCTCAGTGAAGGATGTGAAAAATTCACCATAAATTCTAAAAAAAGAAGAATCACCCTTAAGAATGCAAGTAGCCAAAAAAACTTATATGGCGGCGCTATATCTTCAACTTATGCTAATCAAATCACACTAAAAAATGTCGATATTATCGATTCAGTAGCCGTATACGGTGGAGCTATATATACAAAAGGAAGTTTATCTCTTTTTAACTCTGAAATCAAAAACAACACAGCTAGGGATATAGCCGGAGGTATTTATGTCGGCAGTCATCTTTTAATGAAAAAAAGCACGATCAAAAACTGCACCGTCATCAATCCGGAATCTAATACAAAACTAGCTAATGTGCTCTCAAAATTTTACTCTTATTCAACTGAGCCTTTCTATGGAGCAGCAGCGTATTGATACAAGATTCATATATTGCCTATAATTCTGTATTGAAAACAGAAAATGGCACTTGCGGAGGTGTTAGCGTAAATAGTGGTAACCTTACTATAGATAAAAGCGTTATCAAAAATAATAGCGCTTATTCTTTAGGAGCTTTGATGATCGGTACAGGCAATCTCAATATCCATAAATCTCAGGTAGTGAATAACCGCTCGACTTCACTTGAAATTGTATCTGGAGGAACAATGCTGATCCAAAAAGGAACAGCTAATATTGTTAAATCTAAAGTCTCCAATAACGTAACACAAGGAATGTATTCAGGTGGATTAGTTAGTATTATCGGAAATGTAAACGTTTCATATTCAGAATTTTCAGCAAATCGTTGCAACGGACCTGGAGGAGCTATAGCATGCAATTTTAGCTCTCATTTAAGAATTGTAAACACCTTTATCAAAAATAACGTTGCAGCAGCATTCGGCGGAGCCGTTGTCAATTTCTCTTTAGCCAAAAGCACGAAAATCATCAATACCAAGATAAAAAATAACGTTTTGACCGATGCAATGAATATGCATGATGTATTTAAAGCGTTCATAGAAACTGCCAAAGAAGAAACAAATACCTCTACATCAAAAACAAAGACGAGTATTGAGGATATTAAGAATATGCTAGGGCTTATAGCTCTAAGCATGAAATTAGAAGAAAAACTGATTGATAATGATAAATTTTTTGACTTTTTGACACAATTCAATGGAATAGCAGGAACTATTGCCTCTTTTTCTAATGTAGATATCCTTAAATCAAGTATTGTAAATAACAAGCTCATCGGCAATTTTACGCAAGGAGGAGCTGTCTATTCTTTAGGTAGAAGAAACCGAAGCGAAAAAAGTATCTTTAAAAATAACATCGCATTTGGAAATAGAGCAAGAGGTCATGCTATTTGTACAAATTTCAAATGGGATATTATCGATTCTTTATTCGAACGTAACGGGATCAACGAAGCTAAACCTTCAAGAAAAGCGTTAGGAACCATTTATGTATCCAACGACAAAACTTCTATAAAAAACAGCGCTTTTATCAATAACTACGCGGAAAAAGGGGCGGGAATTTATATCAATGAAGGTGCTCAAGTCTACTTTGCCGATTCTGTAGTTGTAGAAAACACCGCTTCTTCCGAAGGTGGCGGAATTTATGTAGAAGAAGAAGGATTTGTAAACAATAATTCTGTTATAAAAAATAATTCACCAGATGATGTGTCTACATCCTAAGAAAAACCCTGATCTTTATTCTTTAAAGGCCCTACATCAGCTAGGGCCTTGTTATTTTTAAAATTAAAATAAATTGTTAATGCATAGGTTTAATTTATTTAATTTTATGATAATATTTTTTTTATTAATAAAACAAAAAACAATATTACATGATTTACATATCAAATAATTTATTTAAAAATATAGACTTTTTGCTTAGTAACTATAATGAACTTATGCATAAATTTTGGGACGATCGTTTTCATGCCCTAACAGAATTGCTCAGATCAAACACCTTTGAACTTAATACAGCCCAAATTAAGCCCCTAAAAATCAGCAGCATATCTGAAAATCATAGACTTGGAATCAGGCAGATTAAGGCAGTAACCCTTCTTAGCTTTAAAAGCGAGCTACTTACTTTAAAGCAAAAATTTGAAATTAACGAAAAAGCCAAAAAACTTGTAAAATAAAATTTTTATTGTTCAGAATTCTACACCAAAGATGATTCTTTTGTCTTAGCTTTAAAAGATCATACCGGCCAGCAGGCGGAGAAAAAAATCTCCTTACAACTTATTTCCTCATTCAATTTTTTAAGTAATTTACTTTTTGGTAATTTCAAAGAGGCAAAAAAAGTAACTGAGATCACTGTTAGGCAAAATTATGATGCAGAAATAGAACTACCCTATCCTTTTACAATAGCTCATTTTAATGATTTAAATGATAAGCCGGATAAATTACAGTTTGCAAGGCTATCATTAAATAAGAGAAATGTATTAAAATAAATTTTAAAAGCTTTTCAATTAGACGCTTAGCCTCTTAAGGCATAAAAAAATTAAATCATTGATCAAGACGCTCCTTGAATTTATTTTATTTTAATTATTAAATATTTAATTATGTTTTATTTAATTATATTTTTGTTTATAATTTACTAAATTTTTAAATAATAATAAATAAAATTGAGGATAAAATGTCAATCGATGGCCTAAACGGTGCAAATTACCAAAACATTATTGGCTTACTTGATCAAAAAAATCGCATCCATACAAATTCCATGTATTTAAAATGCACTGATATTGTCGATAGCCTCAAAGGAAAATCTGAGCAGACAACGACTCAAGCTCAGCTAGAACCAGACTGGGTTGAATTAATCGATCCAGATGGAGGCGTCTTTAGAAAAATTGAAGAGATTGTCGCCCTTTCATTCAAAGAAGAATCGTTAACCATTCAACAAAAATTCAAGATTAGTGAAAAAGCCAAAAGCTTATTTGCAAGATACAATCGAAAGCTAGAAATTAACGACTCATCTATAACGATTTGTCTTGTAGATCATGAAGGAACGAAAAAAAATGTACAGTTCTCTATTAATCAGATTTCTTCCATCCCTTTTTTTAAAACACTTCTCTGCGGCAATTTCAAAGAATCTAACCAAGCTGGTGAAATAGAGGTTACACTTCCTTATCCGAATAAAGCAGAAGATCTATTGAATTTACTCAATTTCACCTCTTTGACAAAATCTGATGAATTGATCCCTGCTCTTTTTCTTTGTGGATACTTTGAAACAAAAGAGTATATGAGTAAGTGCATCCAACATGCATGCCAACACCTTAGCAGCGAAGAAATCTATCTTATCATTCTCAATATGCCTGAACTGCAAGATGAAGATCTATCTATCTTAGTTAGTGCATACATCAAAAAGGCTCTAGCTGAAGGCTTGCCAATAGCAGATATAATTAGCGCTATACAAGCACAAGAAGAAATTGAGATTTTACCAGATAATGCCGGTGAAGTGGCTTCAAAAAAACTCATCTCACCTTTTTTAGACCGGATCAGCCACGTTTCATTGGATCTAAATCTTTCAGAGGCAACTATTACACCAGAGATATTGCAAAATTTGGAAACAGCTCTTCCTAATGTGCGATCACTCAATCTTCGAAAAGCTTCAATTTTAGAGCTTCCAGCTGTCTGGCAAGAGCAATTGGAATCTTTAGATATTTCTGAAACTAAAATTTCTACTATTTCTCATCACTACACAAATCTCAAGGAATTTAGCGCGATCTTAACAAATCATCTTTCGAATTTAGAGGGTCTAAACCAATCAAAACATCTAAAAAAAATCGATATTTCGTTTTCTAAAGTAACCACTCTTCCTCAAGGTTGTGATGCACTAGAGAAACTAGATGCTTATTTCGCAGAAAATCTTAGAGACATTAGCCCAATCGATCGACTGAAAAATCTTAAACAATTAAACATAGGAACAACTTCTATTGACAGAGCCCCAATTGAATGTGATGCTCTTGAAGTATTTGAGGCAAATTACAATCATGCCCTAGTAGATATTAGCGGCTTAAACAACCTTTCTAATTTAAGAATTCTCAATCTTAGCAATACGCATATTGCCGAAGCTCCAACTGATTGCACCCATTTAGAAAAATTTATAGCAAATGATGCAAAAAATCTTATTAATCTTAGGGCTTTGAATGATTTAAAATATTTAAAGACTATTGAAATTACTAATACCCGTGTATCAGCTGCCCCATCTGGTTGTGAAAATCTTCAACATTTTATAGCTCCTTTCAACAATCTTTTAGAAGACCTTTCAGGATTGAATCACGCGGCATCACTTAAACACATAGATGTCAGTGGCTCAAAAGTAAAAGTAGCTCCTTTGGGATGCCAAAACTTAGAAGTATTCAAAGCAAATTATGCACAAGAACTAGAAGATATCAACGGGTTAAATTCTCTAGAAAAACTTACCCGACTAGAGTTAGTTTTTACTAACATACAAAAAGCCCCGGTTAAATGTCCAAATCTAGAGATATTTGAAGCCAGAACAACTGAATCTTTAAAGGACATAAGTGGATTGGATGGTTTAGCAAAATTGCAAAAACTGAGTTTGGCAGGAACTAGTATTGAAAGAGCGCCCATCGGATGCTTAAATTTAGAAGAATTCGATGCATTTGGCGTAGAAAGTCTAGAAGATGTGTCTGGACTTAACGATTTAACTCAGCTAATTAAAATCGATATTAGTAACACAAATGTAAAAACAGCACCTTCAGGATGCATAAATTTAGAGCAATTGATAGCCAATGAAGCGCGTCAACTATCAGATATTGAAGGACTAAACAACCTAAAGAAACTGACTAAGCTCTCTTTAGCTGACACATTAGCAAAAACTCCACCTACAGGATGTGATGTACTGAAAGATATTATGCTTCCTCTTGAATTTTATTTTGATTTTTAGGTGTATAAAGTGAGTTGTGAAAATATACATAAATGTTTAAAATTACAGGCTTTAAATTCTAAAAAACAGATAACATGACTATTCACAATCACTACACATTTACTCATCAAAATATCATCCTCTTGCTTGATCTTGCAGAAAACCAAGATCAAGCTTTTTGGGAAAGACATTCGATAGAGGTAAGATATAATCATTTTGTATTAGATGAAATACAGCCGCAATACTCCTCATTCTTCTCGAAATTGAATCAGCCGGTTACTAATTTAGGCAGATCAAGGTCAAATATCCTTTCAAAAATTGATGGTATTGTAGCGTATTCGTTAAAAAATCCCTCTTTATCTATACGAGAAAAATTTAGCATTAGCGAAAAAGCTAAAGCGCTGTTTTCTAAACACAATCAAACATTAAGTAAAGATAATAAATCTATACCTATTCTTTTAATTGATGATCAAGGCCTTGAAACCGCCTTAACCTTATCCATTCATGAAATTTCATCGAATGATTTTTTCAAACATCTTATATGCGGCCCATATAGCGAAAATGAACAAACAGATGCGATTAAAATATATTTACCTCCATCGACTACAGCGGAAAATTTTATCAATTTGGCGAATTTTGCATCTTTAACTTTGCTAGAAGATATGCTCGCTCCGATCCGCATTGCCGGATATTTGCAGATGTCAGATGTTCTTTTAGAGTGCGTAGATCATGCTTGCAGCGTTCTAGATACAGATGATCTTTATTTTCTAATTACTCAATGCTCAGACCTGTCAACTGAAAATCACATCTCAAATCTTATTCTTAGCTATATCAGCACCTTCATAGAAGAAAATCTACCTATAGAAGATATGATAGTGCAAATGACAACCCCTATTTTTCAAGAAAAAATAGCGCATATACCCCTGATTTTGGATCTTTCAGATGTAAATATCAATGATGGTATCTTGAATATTTTATCACTATTGCTACCTAGGGTTCGCTTACTCAATATTGACACTTGTACTGTTACTAGAATTCCTACTCCCTGGCTAAATCATTTAGAATACCTTTATATGAGCGAAACTCTTATTAATAAACTAGATAGACCATTTACTAAGCTCAAAGAGTGTGTTGCGATTAGATGTGAATCTTTGGTAGACATTTCAGGGCTCAATAACAGTAGAACATTAGAAATTCTAGATATAAGCCAAACTAATATAGCTTCAGCTCCTAGCGGATGCTCTTCTCTTGAGGAATTTTTAGCTGAATCAACTCAAATAGCAAATGTTGATCCATTAAATAATTTAAAAAAATTACGCAAAATCGACCTAAGCTATACTGAAATCACTGACGCCCCTTATGGGTGTGATAATTTAGAAGAATTCAATGCAGAAGGAGCTTTGCAACTAACAAATATAAGCCAATTAAATGGGCTTAAGCTCTTAAGAAAAGTAAATGTAGGGCTTACAAATATAGATTCCGCTGTAAGAGAATGCCCGAATCTAGAAGAATTTTTAGCAGAGAACTGCCGTAATCTACAGTTTATTACTGGATTGAATGAATCATTAACTATTAAATATCTGAACATCAGTGGAAGTAAAGTGACTAGAGCTCCTTGGGGGTGCTTAAATCTTATAGAATTCAAGGCCGAAGGTGCATCGATACTTTATCATATTGATGGTTTAAATGATCTAGAAAATCTACAAATACTTGATATCAGAAGAACAGATGTTGAAAAAGCTCCAAGTGGTTGCATCAACCTTGAGGAGTTTAACGCAGAAGCAGCAAAACTTCTTAGAGATATCTCTGATCTAGATTCTCTAAAAAAACTTAGAAAAATCAATGCAAGCAGAACTTTAGTGCAAGCAGCTCCGAAAAAATGCTTTGCACTTGAAGAGTTTATAGCTGAAAGCGCTAGACACTTTTATGATTTAGAAGGCTTAGAAGACTTTAGATTAGATTTTTTAACAAAAATTGTTATAAGCGGAACAAGGATTGATAAAGAATCTTTATCTGGAACGAGTTTGTATTACAAAATAGCATAAAAAAATAATAGGAATTTACATGACAATCGATCCAAGTATACCAAGCACGTATCATAACATCATCTTGCTATTCGATAACGCAAAAAAAGGCAATCAAGAATACTTTGAAAATCATTCGATTCAAATCTTAGAAGATGACAGTCGAGAATTTATGATTGAGACATTGGATGCAAGCACAAGCTGTGCTAATGCTGAATTGGTTAGTCGTGTAAGCCCTATTAATAATTTTGAAGAAGATGTTCTTTCTAAAATTGAGGCTCTTTTAAGCCGTGTTTTTAGAGGAGATAGCTTAACAGTTCACGAAAAATTCGATATTTGCGAAAAAGCCAAAGAGCTCTTTATTTCACATGGCAAAACGCTTAATTGCAAAGATGATTCGGTGATTGTATCTTTAGTAGAAGCAAACGGCAATACCCACTCGATCAAATTATCTTTAGATCAAATTTCTTCATGCGCTTTTTTTAAAAATCTTCTCTGCGAAAATTTTGCGGAAGGCATTTCTGTATCACAAAAAAAAGAAATTCAGATCATTTTGCCAAGTCCTATTACACATAAAGACTTTCACAAGTTAATGCATTTCAATGAATTAACTTCTTTTGAAGAAATGCTTGCGCCTATGTATATCGCATCATACTTTATGATGCATGATCTTTTGAGTAACTGTGTAGAGCATGCAAAAAATGTCCTAACAAGTGAAGATCTCTTTCTATTGATCACAGAGTTCCCCTATCTTCAAAGACCATCTGATATATCCATACTAGTCAGCGGTTTTATTAGGACTTCTCTTTTTGAAAACATTTCTATTGATGAAATTATCGAAAAAATGTCTGAGCCTGAATTTCAAGAAAAGATACGTGATGTACCTATTAGTTTAAATCTCAGTAATTTAAATCTGTTAAATACCTTATTAATAGATCTGGATATCGTCATTCCTAATATTTACTCGTTGGACATTTCCTTTTCTAAAGTATCGAATCAACATCTTTTTGCCGAAACTCACGTTCCTAATTGGGTAAAAACCGTAGCACATCTAAATCTCGCAAATACCCATATTAGTGCATTGCATTATATATTTCCAAATCTGGAAAGATTAGATATTAGCGCTACTAGAATTGCTGTTGCATCAACCGGATCAAACCGTCTTCGAGAATTCATCGCTAATAAAGCCAAATTTCTTGAAAACATCGAAGATTTAAACGGCTCTTCACAACTCCAAAAAATCGATATAAGCTCAACTAAAGTACGAATAGCCCCTAAAGACTGCCCCAATTTAGAGGTCTTTATTGCAAGTTCATCATGTTTACGAGATATTCAAGGGTTAAACAATTCAAAACAATTACGCGAACTAGATATCAACTTAACGAAAGTTATCAAAGCTCCTGAGGGTTGTGATTTGCTTGAAAAGTTCATCGGATCTAGTGAATTGTTAGACATTGATGGGCTAAATGGATTGACCCATCTCCACATTCTCGATCTAAGAAATTCTAAAGTCTCAAAAGCACCTGTAGAGTGCGTAAACCTTCAGCAATTTTTAGCTACTAATGCTTGTAATTTAGAAAATATCGAGGGTCTAACTGGATTAACTCAATTAAAAATTATCGATCTATCTTGGACCAAAGTTACATCTTTACCATCTCAATGGCCTAGCCTTCGAGAATTTACTGCTATGGGATGTTACCATTTGAATAGCATAGAGCCGTTAAACGGCTCATTAAAACTTAGAGTTGTTAACGTTTCAGGATCCACTGTTATTTCAGCGCCTTCTGGCTGTATAAATCTTGAAGAGTTCGATGCCAATGGTGCTGAAAAACTTCATGATATTGATGGGTTGAATAACCTAGTAAATCTAAAAAAGATAGACATAGGTAGCACTCAAGTACGATCTGCCCCTACAGGCTGTATTGCACTTGAGAAATTTTCAGCCTTTTTTGCTCAAGAGCTTGTAAATATTGAAGGTCTAAATAATTTAGCAGACCTTAAACAAATTAGTATTGGAAGAACAAGCGTTGAATCAGCTCCGCGAGGATGTACTTCTTTAATAGAATTTGCCGCATGTGGAGCATTAAAACTACAGAATCTAGAAGGATTAGACAATCTGTCTAATTTAGAAAAAATTCAGCTAGACCATACTCCCATAACCACCCTTCCTGAGGGCTGCGTAAATTTAGTAGAAGTTTCTACCTACAATTGCAAAAAATTGATGAATATTGAAGGATTAAACAATCTTACTAGACTAGAATCCATCAATATTGAGCATACAGTTGTTGTTGCTGCTCCCCGAGGCTGTTTAGCTCTAAAAAGATTTACCGCCTCCCACTGCGGTAATCTTTGCAATCTCGAAGGTTTAAACGATCTTAAGCATTTGAAAGTCATAGATGTAAGCTTTACCAATGTAGTATCGGCTCCCCATGGATGTGAAGAACTTGAAGCTTTTTATGCCCACTCGGCAAAAAATCTTGAAGATATCTCAGGTTTTTCTGATTGCCTAAATTTGCGAACAACAGCCTTAGCCGACACCAAAGTATCAAATTATTAATTAGCGTATAAAAATTTAAATAAATTTAAGCGATTACCACAAAAGTATAATTGGCTTTTTAAGTGTTGATTATTAATATTTAATAAACCATAATCTATTGGTAAAAATAAATTTTGGTTATATTTTATGAATTCGATATCTAGAAATTTTTTCGCTAACACCCTGCATTTTCTCAATAGCGCAAATCTTACAGAATATTCTACTATTCCTTTAGTTCCAGAAGAAAAAGAAGAGTGTTTGCTAAAAAATTTTGAGATCTATACCCAAAATTTTTCTCAAGAAATCACCTCTTTATGCAATCGAATAGAGCTTTCTTCAACCAATAAAAAAGATGTTTTACTTAAAATTCAAAAGATTGTTGATGCGATTTTTTCAGATCCATCAATCGATAATATAAAAAAACTGCACATCGGTCAAAAAACAAAAACACTTTTTTCTTCTTTCAAAAGCAGCATAGATACAATTGAATCACTGCCAGTTTTGATCACTGATAATCAAAATACTACCCAAAAAATCCCACTCTCTTATTTACAATTTTCCCAATCTACACTTCTACAAAGTCTTTGCTGTAAAGCAGCTGAAGCACCTATTTCACTTAAACTGCCTGTGCCGACGTCTATCGAAGATTTTTATAATTTGTCTCGAATAGATGCTTTAGAAACTAAAGAAGAGTTGTTTCTTTGTTTGTTAGTCGCTGATTATTTCGGTTTAAACGAAGAAATAAACCTCTGTCTTGAGAAACTAACTCCTATTCTTGACATAGAAGAAATCAAACAATTTTTTTTAGATCCGCCTATAATTTTCAATCAACAAACTTTATCTATTTTAGTTGCAGCTCTTATAGAAAAATATTTGAACGAGAACTTGTCATTATTTCAAATCATCAATTATCTAAATGATGAATCCGTAAAAAATAAATTTAACGGATTACATCTAGATTTAAATCTATCTAATATTTTTGTTATTAACCAAATAAGTCAAAATGGCCGCGAAAAAATTTCAGGCTATGGCTTTAATTATGAAGATGCTAACTCTAATAAAAAAGCTCAATATCAATTAAGATTAAATTCTTCGCAAATTCTGGAGATTTTTACCCGTTTTCCTTGTCTATTATCTGTAAATGACACCTCTTTTTTGGTAAATATCTACATAAGAACCTCTCTATCTGAAGGTCTATCAATCGCTGAAATTACGTCAATGATGAGCCAAGAATCCTTTCAGAAAAAGATTCAAGATATTCCCCTAGATTTGAATTTATCTAATCTCCCTATAACAGAAAACTGTCTCATAGCTTTAAGCCAAGTGATAAACAACGTAAGATCGCTTGATCTAAAACGCTGTCAATTTTTTACTTTTCCGGCTGCATGGACAAACACACTTAAATATTTAAATATAGAAAATTCTACACTTACAGAATTTTCTCATACCTTCCCTCTTTTAGAGTTCTTCCACGCCTATTCTTGTAAAAGTCTTAGCAATATCAGTGGATTAGATGAAGCAAAAAAGTTGCAATTTGTTTCTTTAGAGCGTACTTTGGTGACAAGAGCCCCTCATAACTGCTTAAGCTTAAAATATTTTTTTGCATCATCGTCTTGTCTAAATGATGTTGCCGCTTTAGATAATCTTATCAATCTTCGAAGCTTAGATGTTAGTAATACTTTTGTTACAAGAGCTCCGATAGGCTGCATTTCATTAAAAGAATTTCGGGCTAGTTCATGCTCATTACTTATTGATATTTATGGACTTAACGACTTGCGTGACCTGGAATTAATCAGTGTCAATCGAACCAAGGTAAGATCAGCACCTGAAAGGTGCTTTTCACTCCAAATTTTCGATGCCCATCATAATAATGCACTCACCGATATAAAAGGACTTGAGGGGCTTGCAAAACTTGAATATCTAGAAGCAAGTTATACTGGAATCAAATTTGCACCTAAAGGTTGTATCTCGCTCAAAAATTTTAACGAACTAGAAAAATAAAATTTTTCAGCGAAAAACCGGCTAATGCATAATAGGATATTTAATAAAAATGGCGATTGATTCAACAAATACCGTTTTATTATCTAAAGCCTATGATCATTCACCTCAAAATCAAATAGATCTTTGCAGATCTTTGAACAGCGCCTTAAAGCAAATTCCGTTTTGGACTAATTCTTTTTGGGATAGCCATGCAATCCATATCCATGACCAAAGTATCGAAATAGGTACTAGAGCGCTGGAAAACTTAGATTTGATTCAAGCTCTCTATCTAAGCGCTTCAAAATCAAATGTTATATCGCTAAAAGATAAAATTGATCTAAGAGAAAAAATAAAAGCCCTATTTGTATCTCGTAACCGCTTTTTTATCGATCCATCTATTCTTGTACCCTTACTAATTGTAGACAGTGAAGGAAAAAGCGCTTCAATTTTTTTACAAGTTGATCGCATCCTACCTCTTCCTTTTTTTCAAAAACTTCTATTTGCAAATTTTGCAGAAAATGAAAGCATATCTAGAGGCGGTAGCGCCAAAATACTGCTACCTAAATTGACTAACATCAATAATTTTATTCATTACCTTTATTTCCATAAGCCCAAAAATCTTCACGAAATTATTCAATTATACATCATTGCAGATTATCTAGCAGATTTTGAGGTAGCAAAGAGGTATTTAGAAACCCTTTTTAATTCACTACCTACATCGAAAGATGATTTACTCACTGTACTTACACAATCGCCTATTTTCTCAGAGCCTATTGCCAATCTCTATTATTCCTCTGTATTGAGCAAATACATTCAAGCGTGCCTAGTGGATGGAGGGATAAATCAAGAAGTAAAAGAAAGCTTTTTTAATCCGCATGTGCGTGAAATATTATCCTACACAACACTACAATTAAAAATTTCAGATGGAAAATTACATCGAGAAGATCTTCTTTTTCTTGAATCTGTTATTCCTCAAGTCTCTTTACTCAATATAGCCCACTGTGAGATTGATGATTTACCTCCTGTATGGCAAAATTCATTAGAGTATATCAATATCTCTCACACGCAAATCCAAACAATACCTGCCGGATTTACATATTTAAAAGAATTCGCTGCTCTATCTTCTTACTCGCTAAGAGATATTTCTGGACTTTCAGGTCTCCAAAAACTAGAAAAAATTATCGCGCAGCATACGCTTATTAAATCAGCACCTTATGGCTGCATATCGCTACAGATCTTTGACGCGTACTCCTCTTGTTTTCTCGAAGATGTCTCAGGCTTAGATCATTTACCAAACTTAAAGCAAATAGACATTAGCTGCTCAAGAGCTCAAAGGGCTCCTATTGGGTGCAAATCTTTAGAGATCTTTGGCGCCTACGAGGCCAATCTATTAGTAAATACCTTAGGGCTTAACAACTTACAATATTTAAAAGATATTGACATATCTGAAACTTTAGCCACTAGCGCCCCGGTAGGTTGTCTCAACTTAG
>VGMA01000030.1 GCA_016866575.1 Chlamydiota bacterium | reverse complement strand
GTGTTTTTGCCCATGTTGACAGAGCTGCTAGAAGAGTCAGCAAAGTTTGATCTTCAAGAAAGTATCATTGGCATGGCTCACCGCGGTAGAGTCAATGTGCTCGCTCATGTACTTAAAAAACCTTATGAGAAGCTTTTTTATGAATTCTCCTCAAGGTACATCCCAGAAGAAGGGCAAGGGGATGTGAAGTACCATAAAGGGGGGATAAAAGAGTTTACGGCAAAAAATGGTAAAACGATCCTTTTGCAGCTCGCTTCCAACCCCTCACACCTAGAAAGCGTTGATCCTGTGGTTTTAGGGATGACAAAAGCCAAGCAAAATCAAGGCAAAAAAGTGATGCCCATACTGATTCATGGAGATGCAGCCATATCAGGACAAGGAGTTGTCTATGAGATGATGCAGCTTTATAAAGTCAAAGGCTATGGTGTAGACGGCGCTATCCAGATTGTGATCAATAACCAAATAGGGTATACCGCTACCCCTGAGCAGTATAAATCGACAAGATCTTGTAGCGATATAGGCAAAGCTTTCAATTTCCCCATTTTCCACGTCAATGCCCAAAACGTTGAAGCAGCGATCTATGTAGCAAAGCTTGCAGCTGATATTCGTAACAAGTTTAAGATCAATGTGATCATTAACCTTTATGGCTATAGAAAATATGGGCATAACGAAACCGATGAACCCCGCTTTACCCAGCCGATTCTCTATGAAAAGCTTAAAAACTACATCACACCCTACCATAGCTATAAAGATGAGCTATTCAAACAAGGGTTCATAACTCAAGAAGAAATCACCGATTTTGAAAATCGTTTCCATAAAATGCTCGATGAGGCGTATGAAAAATCACAAAGCATCGATCGCACTTTGCAGCCTATCAGCAAAGATCAAGAACGTTGCGAGCTGACAAAACAGCTCTCTTCAGTAAGCACCCAAATTTCTAAAGAGAAGTTCAAAGAGCTAGGGATGAAAATTAGCCACATCCCCGAAGATTTTGATCCCCATCCAAAGCTTGCCAAACTCTTCGAAGAGAGAAGGCAGTCTTTAGAAGTTGGAATCGACTGGGCTACAGCAGAGCTTTTAGCTTATAGCTCGCTACTCAAAGAAGGTTTTAGAGTTCGCCTTTCAGGTCAAGATTCAGTAAGAGGAACCTTTGCCCATCGACATGCCTATCTTTACAGCCAAAAAGAGATCAAACGCTACAGCCCCTTAGAAGACTTAGGCCCTTTTGAAGTCTATAACTCTATACTTTCAGAGTATGCCGTAATGGGCTTTGAATATGGCTACAGTTTTTCAGACCCTAACGCTTTTGTCATGTGGGAAGCACAGTTTGGAGACTTTGTCAATGGCGCGCAGATCATGATAGATCAGTATGTCACATCTTCTAAAACCAAATGGAAAGAGAGCACCTCTTTGACACTCTATCTGCCTCACGGTTTAGAGGGTATGGGTCCTGAGCACTCCTCTTGCAGGCTGGAAAGATTTTTGCAGCTTACTGCAGAAAACAACTTAAGAGTTTGCTACCCAACAAATGCATCGCAAGTCTTCCATTTGTTTAGAAGGCAGATGCACCTAACAGAAAAAGCCCCTTTAGTGATCGCATCGCCAAAAAGCTTGCTTCGTAAAAAAGAGAGTTTTTCGCAAATCGAAGATTTTACCGATCGAGGATTCCAAGAGTTTTTAGTCACAGGATCGATGAAGGCCAAAAAACTTCTTATTTGCTCAGGTAAAATTTACTATGATTTGCTCGCTCATCAAAAAGAAGACGTAGCGATTATTCGAATCGAGCAAATCTATCCTTTTGATATGGATAAATTTAAGCAGATCATTAAAGAGTTTAAGGAATTAGCCAAAGTCATGTTTGTTCAAGAAGAACATAGCAATCAAGGCATTTGGCATTTTATTGAGCCTTATTTGAGCCATGCATTCGGATCTAAATTCATGATCCATTACGTAGGTAGATCAAGAAAAGCATCACCTGCAGCAGGCTCGCACCACTTACATTCACAAGAACAACAATGCATCATTAAAGAGGCATATGAAGATTGATATCAAAACGCCATCTGCAGGTGAATCTGTCACAGAAGCAGAGGTGCACACTATGCTAGTACAAGAAGGCTCTTTTGTAAAAGAAGGTCAGCCTGTCATGGAACTAGAAACTGAAAAAGCAACGGCCGAAGTTTACTCTCCCGGATCAGGCTCTATCCACTTTATCGTTAAAAAAGGGCAAATTGTTAAACCGGGCGATTTATTAGGTCACATCGATACCTTGGCTACAAAGCCTATGGAGCCTTTAGCTCCTACAGAAAAACCTAAATTAGCTGAGCCCGTTAAGGTAGAAAAAGCCCCTTTAACGGAAAACATCGCTTCTACTAAAAGCCAAGAAGAAAGCCCAAAAGTGCGCATATCGATTGAAGAAGCAGTCAAAACACAACCTCCGTTACCGAAAAAAGAAGAAAAAAAAGAGGCTACAGAAATCAATTCTTCTTCTCAAAGAAAAGAGAAGATGTCTCGCTTGAGAAAAACCATCGCGCATCGCCTTGTAGAAGCCAAAAACCAGACCGCTATGCTCACCACCTTTAACGAAGTGGACATGAGCGCTGTCATGGATATTCGTAAAAAAGAAAAAGATGCTTTTGAAAAAGCCTTCGGAGTGCGCTTAGGATTCATGTCGTTTTTTGTTAAAGCTACTTGCCAAGCTTTAAAAGAATTCCCAGTTCTCAACGCATCCATAGAGGGCGATGAAATCGTCTATCAAAACGATGTCCATATGGGAATCGCCATCGGTACAGAAAGAGGCCTTGTCGTTCCTGTGATAAGACAAGCAAACAAAAAGACATTTGCTGAAATTGAACAAAACATCGTCGATTTTGCTAAAAAAGCAAAAGAGGGGAAGCTCAGGATTTCTGATTTAGAAGGGGGAACATTCACTATTTCTAACGGAGGAACCTACGGATCGCTCCTTTCGACACCGATTTTGAATATGCCGCAAAGCGGTATCTTGGGAATGCATGCAATCAAAGAGCGTCCTATCGCAGTAAATGGCCAGGTGGTGATTAGACCTATGATGTATTTAGCACTAAGTTACGATCACAGAATCGTCGATGGTGAAGGGTCGATCAAATTCCTCATGACCATCAAAGAATACCTAGAAAATCCTGAAAAATTCTTCATCATGGAGTAGTCTTTTTTTCATCGATTAGAAAATTTCTTTGCGATGAGAGATGAAATAGGTACAATGAAAGCCCGCAAGATGTAGAGCCAAAAGCTCTACATTTTTTAATACATGAATATTTCTACGACAGAGGGACAGATGGATTTTGATGTAATTGTTATCGGTAGTGGACCTGCAGGTTATGTAGCTGCAATAAAAGCCTCGCAACTTGGCATGCGTGTTGCATGCGTAGAAAAAGATCCCACACTAGGAGGCACATGCCTAAACGTTGGGTGCATTCCTTCTAAAGCATTACTCAAATCTTCTCATCTTTACCATGAGATGTCTGTCCAAGCAGAGCTTCATGGCATCGAAGTAGGGTCGCTTTCCTATTCATTAGAAAAAATGATGCAAAGAAAAAATAGCGTCATCAACAAGTTCACTAAAGGGATCGATTACCTCTTTAAGAAAAATAAAATCACCACCCTTTCTGGACGCGCCACGTTTGTAGATCCTCATACCATCATGGTAGGTGAAAAAAAAGTGAGCGCTAAAAACTTCATCATCGCTACAGGCTCAGTGCCGGCAAGCTTGCCATTTTTGCCAATTGATGAAGAACATATCGTCACTTCGACTGGCGCATTAAGATTAAAAAGCGTTCCTAAGCGCCTAGTGGTGATAGGAGCTGGCGTTATTGGCCTTGAACTAGGAAGTGTTTACGGCCGCCTAGGCTCAGAGGTCACTGTAGTAGAGTATTTTGATCGCATCTTGCCCGAATTTGATGAAACCGTCTCCAAAGTCGCAGAAAAAGTCTTCAAAAGACAAGGCTTCACTTTCCGCTTAGGCGCAAGAGTGACAAAAGCAGAAAAAGGGAAAGTTTACCTCGATCAAGAAGTGATTGAAGCAGATACGATACTCGTTGCTATTGGAAGAAAACCTTACAGCGAAGGACTAGGCCTTGAAAAAATCGGTGTAACGCTCGATGCTAGAGGATACATCTCGATCGATAGCGCCTTTAGAACAACCCATCCTCACATCTATGCCATCGGCGATGTAGCCTGCCCTCCAATGCTTGCTCATAAAGGATCAAAAGAAGCTGAAGTAGTCGCTGAGCTCATCGCGGGACACATCAACACCGTCAACTACCTAGCAGTACCAAACGTAGTCTACACAGATCCAGAGATCGCCTCTGTTGGACTCACAGAACAAAAAGCAAAAGAACTAGCCATCCCTTACAAAACCTCCCAGTTCCCCTTTGCCGCCAATTCACGCCAAGGGACCGTCTCTCACGACCCCGACGGTTTTGTAAAAGTACTCATGAACACCGACACACAAAAAATCATCGGCATGCACATCATCGGCCCTTCTGCCTCTGACCTCATCATGGAAGGGGTCATCGCCATCGAAAACAACCTGCCAATGTCTGCCATCTTGCACGCAAACCACGCCCACCCCACTTTTTCCGAAGCCGTGCACGAAGCAATCCTCGGACTCACCAAAGAAGGCTTCATCCACATCTAGATCCCCCCACAAAGTCAACAAGAAACAGCAAGGTCCATCTGAGTTTCCCCAGATGGACCCGCCTTATTCACCGCAAAACTACTTCCTCAGACAGTTATATTGTATTATCAGCTTTGCTTGCTGCAATAGGAGCTTGTGATTCTTTTGGTATGTTAATTTCTCCAAGAACCGCTTGCTCCAACGCTGTTTTCGGATGCGTTCTCATACTCTCAGGCACAACACATTGCGGGATGTATGAATCGCGCTTAACGGCTGATGAGCTGTGTTGCATTTCAGATAGTTTAGGTTTACCTTCTCCATCCATAAGGTCTATAGCTATCTTACCTGCTTCTTCTCTACTTTTGCCATGGTGCATTGCAAAATTCACCGCTTCAGCAAACGCTTGTCTTTCAGCGTTGTAGGCTTTATAGAATTCTTTGTTTAGTTCACTATTAAATTCTATTTTCTCTAAAATTGCAGATCTTTCGCCGTCTGTTAGCTCAAGCTCAAATCCTACTGGAGTAATAGGATTCTCGTTTGCTTTAGCTACCGTTGGGTGAGCGTCAGCTAAGAATTCTTGTGCTTTTATATCAATTAATAATCCTACTCCAGCCGCTTGAGCTCTTGTGTCATCATTAGAAAGTAAGCTTACTTGTTTTGAAAGCTTCTCAAATAAGAACTCTTTATTTTTCTCTTTATAATCCTTTTGATATGCTGCTACGACAGCGCTGTCTTTTGCGCTTACAGCTGCTCCACTGAGGAAATTGCCTAGTAGATATAAACCGTATCCTGTTCCTGCAATAGTTCCCACTGCAACACCTACTACAAAAGCTGTTGCACCAGGGACAATAATGGCAAGGGCTACCAAGGTGGTTCTGAGCGCTTCTTGGGTCAATTGAGCAAATCCTTCACCCAGTTTAGATAAGCCTTCTACAATAGGTCCTACAATCCGTGTTTCATAAATACCAGTGTTTTCGATTTTATCAGTAATAAATTGAACGCATGCAGATAGGTTGAAATAATTTTTTACAGAATTGTCTGCAAGTATGATAGACGATTTCCATAAAGACAACGCAGAAGACACCATATTTTTGCTGTTTTCTGATTTTTGTGAAGAGCTCTCAACAACTGCAGATTCATTTCCACCATTTAACACATTTGTTGGAAGTGAAGAGAAAGTATTTCCTTCGTGTGTTTTAGTTGTTGAAAGTTCTGGAAAAAGGAATTTAATCAAAAGACCAGAACCATGTCTCGCCTGATATCTATTAGTTGTAGTATCTGCGAAAATGTTGCTACTTTCTGAGTCATCGTCTCCGCCTACCTGCCTATTTAAGACTCCAGTCTGAAATAATGGTAAATCTGAGTGTACTGAATTTGTTGTTGACATATTGTCTCCGTTTTTTATTTATTATTAGTTTAATCTTTTTTATTTCGTTTAAATATTATAATACAATTAAGTATTAAAAATCAATTGTGTTTTTTGTTTATTATCTATATTATGGCGAAAATTGGCTGTTTTTTCGTTCATTTTGCTTTGTAATGCCGTTATCTCGCTGATGAATTTGGTTTTGGTTTTAGGTTTCAATTTTCTTTCCTTGTCATTACGAATTTCAGATTCTATGGATGATAGGTCGATTTTGGCATTTAGCTCTTCATAGAGTGAAATATATTTTTTATCGATGCTGGGGGATTGGCGCATATTGTCGATGGTGATTAAAATAAGGCCAGGAGAGTCGTATTTGAGCCCTCTAAGGAGATCTTGGAGAAGGTCAGATTTAGATCGCGAGTTATTGATGTTAAAATACTCAACACCATTTTCTGTTGTGTAGCTTAAGGGATCTTTGGGTAAGTTAGGTGTAATTGGCTCGTCGAGATGAGAAAAAATCGCGTAGTGATCGTTCAAGGTTGCTCGTAATTTTTGTGCATTTGTTTTGATGATCCTTTCAGCAACGTTATGTGCTTGTGTAGCATAAAGAGTTTTATCTTGATATTGATCTTGCAGGCTAGATATTTTGGCAAAATGTGTTTGAAGTTCTTGATTGATTTTATGAAGTTGAGGCCTATGCTTTTTGAGCTCTTGATATTTTTTTGAATACTTTCCTGGTAGACTATTTTCATCGATACCGACTTTAGTAAAGATCGCTTTTCTTTGTTGATAGAGGTGATTTACTTTTTTTTGTGTACTTATCAAGGCATCTTGCAGCTGTTTTTGGTCACGGTTTAAGCTGCTTTTAACTTCAATTAGGTGTTTATCCTCACATTCTCTTAGTTTGCCTAAGGTTGTATTCGACAACTTTTCAAGTCTAGACATGTATAGAGGGTTTTCTGAGAGAGCGGCGGCGAGCTCTTTTCGATCTATACGAGCAAAAGAGTAAATATTTTCACATTCTGTAGTGCTCAATAACTGGTTATTTTTATTGAGGTGCTCTATGAGCGCAGATAAAAAAGTATTTTGATTTAAAAATTTTGGGCCGATTGTGCGACTGCTGAGTATTTTTTTAAATTCGAAATTGGGTTGAACGGGGGTAAGTTCTGTTTCTTGAGATGAAATTACCGGAGCTTGGGGAAATAGATAGTTACGGATAGATGTAATCATTACAAACCCTTTGTAAAAACTCTCAAATATTATAACATTTTATAAAATTAAATATAAAGTATTAATTAAATCTAATTTTAAATTTGATTAATAATAATTATTTTGATATTATAGTAGTGTAATTTATCAAAAGAGGTGCTTTATGAAAGATCAATCAGCTCCAAAATTGCTAGAAACAAAGCTTGCAGCGCTAGAATCTCAGCTTGATATGATGGAAACGGAGCTATCTTACCTCAACGAAATCTTAGTTGAATGTGGTTTTCCTCAGGGAATCAATACCTTAAGAAAAACTGTTGAGGATCTCATTCAAGAACAAAGAGATACGCAAAAGTAAAGTTATCTTTATATCAATCTAATTTCAAGGCCCTCTCTTTTTTTATTAAGGGAAGGGCCTTGATTTCTTTTTGGGGTTTTTTTATACTTCCTTCCACTACCTGTGGAGGAAAATGGCCAAACTCATAATCAATGATTGCGAAATAGAAGTTCCTGATGGAGAGAGGATTCAAGAAGCTTGCGAGGAGCAAGGGATCCCTTTTGCTTGTACTGAAGGAATTTGTGGAACCTGTGTTATCAACGTTGTAGAGGGGGCTGAAAACCTCTCAGAGCCTACGGAAGAGGAAAAAGATTTCCTCGGTGATTGCGTTGGAGAAGAGCGCCTTGCGTGCCAATGCACGATCACTTGCGGCAAAGTAAAAATATCAGACGGCTATTAGGAGATTCAATGGACCAAGAAGTAAAGCAAAAAGTAGAAAAAATCATCAGAACAATGACGATTGATGAGATCTTTTCAGGATTTCCTCATAAGAGCCAAAAGTTAGCCCTAGAAATGATGAAAAGGGGCCTACAGTGCGTTGGTTGCGGAGCCGCTACCTGGGAGACCCTAGAAGCTGGGATGTACTCTCACGGCTTTTCTGATGCAGAAATTGACGCCCTAGTGATCGATCTCAACAAAATACTAGAGCAAAAAAGCGACCCTTCAACGATTTCTTTAACAGAAAGAGCTGCAGAAAAATTCAAAGAGATTTTAGAAGAAGAAGGCAAAACTGGCCACGGCCTAAGATTTGGCGATAGACCAGGCGGATGCAGCGGCTATGAATACATCCTCGACTTCTCTGAAAAAGCAGCAGAAGACGATGAAGTATTTCCTTCAAACGGGATCGAAATCCACGTCAAGAAGCACCTTCTTTCAAGACTAGTAGGCTGCGAAATCGACTACACAGAAGGTCTTTATGAGTCTGGATTCAAGATTTCCAATCCAAACGCAAAAGGATCCTGCGGCTGCGGCAGCTCCCAGTCCTATTAATCAATCCAGTGGCGCTCTAAAGAAGCTCGTCATCTGAGGTATCAGTCATTAATACACGGGAGGTAGACTTTCGGTCATCTCCCTGTTTAGAGAAAATGCTTGTATCTACTGGTTTGCTTTTATTTTTGCTTGGAAGGCTCGCTGAGCTAAGATGCAGAAAAGATTCTTCTGAGGAGTTCTGGCTTGAGCCTGGGAGTGGATAAACTCGACCAGGATTTGGAGATGGTTTTTTACGGTTTTTTCCATTTAACATGTTATGATTGCTGCTAACTGAACTGTGTGGTAGTATCACGCTAGATGAGGCGGAAGAGCTTGATCCGTTAAGACTCATCAGTGTAGGAGAGGAGATATGAGCAGAAATGATTGGAGTAGCCGTGTGTATTCCTTCTAGTATGGTATCTTCTATAGCTGTCCACTTATCTGAATTTTCACGACTTAAGGGGCTTCTGGCGCCATCTGATACAAGGCTAGGTAATCCGTGAATTCTTTTTATGATGCTTTCTGGTGCGTTATTTGGCAAACCTAAAGTTTTTGCTAATTCTTCCATTTGGCTGTTAACCGTGTTTTGTATTCGTAGATCTAAGTTTGAGATGTCTAGCTGCCTGCCATTTTGATGAGCGTAAATTGTTACCTTTCTAAGTGTTCCAGGGGGGTCATTAGGAAAACAAATATAACCTATCTGTAAAGCCATATCTTGATTAGTAGCTGGTAAGTAGCTTACAGTGCTATTTACTGAGCTCGCGGCCTGAGGATGTTGATTCATAAACACGTCTACCGATCCAGAAGAACTGTCATTTGGAATTGGTTGTGTAGTAGTAGATAGCATATAAGTTCTCTTATTTAATTTAATACAAATATTATATCAAATAATTTAATTAATTGTCAATCGCTATATTATTAATTAATTCTGCTTAATTCAATAATTGTTATTAAAACACCTTTTTATATATAATATTAGGTGGTTAATTTAAAAAAGTGTGTAAACTATGAGCACGCCATCGATAGGAATAGGAAGACAAGGAACATATCGAGCGTTAAAAAATGAGCCGGTTGTTCTCGGGTATGGGAGTTTAAATAGCGGTGAAAAGGCGCAGGTGCTTCGCTCTACAAAATCTTCGGCGACGAGCTTAGTTGCTAACGCGGCACTCAAAAGAAACGAATCAGATCCTTCTTCTCAAGAAGTGGTAAAACACTTTGTGGAAAAGGGGGCTACTTCTTCTAAGATCGCTCATGCTGCTTTTTCATCGGGGACCCTCAAAGGATTTACAGATTCTTTGTATGCTAATATGAAGGCGCTGCCTTTAACTGATATGGGCAACACAGAGACTGAAAGCGATCCTTTACTCAAAAAAGAATCTGAAGATTTCCATCCGCAGATGCATAGAGACATCATTTGGGCTGCAACGGATATTCCGGGGTTAGCTCAATCTGCTGAAAGTTTGGCAATGAATGTTCAAGGTAAAAGTAGTGATATTGGTCTTAGTGCTGGATTGAAGATGTCTTCTACGTTTGGTGTTTTGACGGGGGCTTTAGGAATTGGCATAGCGGCGAATGCCATAGAACGGGCGAATAAAATTCAAGATACGGCAGAGGTAAATCTCGCTAAAATCAGGATGATGCGCTCTACAGCTGAAATGTCTGCAGGGGCAAGTTTTGGTACGCTTAGAGGTTTAACGATTGCTTCGGCATACACTACTGCTAAAACGGTAGTTTTGGCTACTACGATAGTTGGCTGTGTAGCTACTGCGCTCGGTTCTCTATCGTATCTATTCTTAGCTCTTGGTAACGCGGTCAACTCTTTGGGTCAGATCCGATTTTATCAGGATTTTGCTAAGGTAAAAAAAGAGGGTGCAGATCAAGCTTTTAAATTCTTATTGGATAAGGTTCTATTGAAGAAAGAGGATCGAGAAGAGGCTTCAAAGATCATTCCGATTGATGTGTATGATGATCTTATTTTGATGGCATCAGAGGAAAGGACTTTAACAGCTGAAGAACTGTTTTTATTGACAGCGGAAGATCGAGATTTTGTTGAAGATAAGACTAAAGAGTTGATGGAAATACTTTCTAAAAAGCATCCAGATATTGGTGATTTAGATGTTTTTGAAAGCCACATTAAGATCGGTTTAGCTAAAGAGCTTTCTAGAATGGCTACTGTTAAGCAAGCGGAGCTTGTTAGAGCTACGGGGATAGAAACAGTGACTAAGTTAAGAGAATTTATCATCAATCCACAAGAAGCTTTAACTGAAAATGAGATTGTGGGAATAGCACAAAAAGAAAACAAAGCGGCGCTCATTATGAGCTTTCTTGTTGTGACTACTTGTTTGATCGGAGTTGCCGGATTTATTACAGCGACGGTCTTTTCAGGAGGACTTCCTTTAATTGTAGGTCTTGCGCTCATTGTATCTTCTAACGTTCTTATGTTTGGGCTTGATTTTTATGCTTTAAGAAAAGCGTTTAAGGAGATGAAAGCTGCGCCAAAAGATCGAATTGTAATGATGGTATGTGCGGCTTTATCACTTTTCTTTACTGCTACAGGGGCTTTTGTTGCAACTACAACGGTTGTAAGGATTGCCGTGATTATCCTTGGTATTTTATTTGCCGGGGTGCAAGTGGGTGTTATGGGATCTCTTTGGTACAAAGAACATAAGGAGAAAAACAAGTGTCAGTAAGTTCTATTGGATCTAACAGTGAAGAAGAATTGAATCCAAACACGATCAAAACGGCTTTAGGTCTTTCAAAAGACTTTACTGGTCTTGCCCGTTCGCTTGAATCGACCTCTCACATGATGAGGGGAACAAAACCTGATTCTACAGGCTTGGGTAGTGGATTTCGTATTGCTGACCCTGTAATTGGAATAGTGACACAAAGTTTAACAGCACACGTTGTGACGAATGAGGCGATCAAAGCGGAAAAAATTGGGGATGTAGCTGGTCTACAATTTGCGCAGATTGGACAAACCAAAGCAAGTATTGGGATTACAAGTGTTGCGGTACAAGGAACTCTAAGAGGTCTTTCTATTGCTGCAATTTATAGTGCCTCTACGACTCTTTTGGTTGGAATGAAGTATCTAAGTAATATAGGTACGGCCCTTGGTTCTGCAATCTATACACTTACGGTTATTTCTTGTTCTATGTCGATGCACAACCAGATGTGTTTTCGAAATCTCTTGAAAAAAGAGGTAAAAGAGAAAAATCACATGCAGTTTCTCTTTAATCAGATACAACTATCAAATGAAGAAAGAAACGCTGTACTTGAAAAGTGTGTTCGTGAAGAGGGGGTTAGTCTAACTAAGATAGAAGAAAATCGACTCACTTCGGAAGATCTAGCTTTTATTGAAAGCGCTAATGAAGAAATACGAGATACCCTCAAAAGAGATTTAGCTAGAAAAATTGAAGTTAAAGAGAAAGATTTTTCAAGAAACTGCGGCTCAGCAACTCTTTTTCTATTAAAAGAAAATCTAGCAAATGGAGCGATATCTTCGGATATTCAAGAGAAAATACTCTCTTCTGCTTTAGAAGAAAACCAGGGCAAGATCATTATGAATGCTGTAGTTACTGTAGCTTCATTGATAGGGCTTGCAGGCTTGATTGTTGCTACCATTTTTACAGCAGGGGCGCCTTTATTTGCGGCTATTGGCGCGATGATTTTTTCAGATTTGATTTTCTTTGGTCTTGATCTTTACGCTTTTGCAAATGAAATAGACAGCTTGAAAGCTGCTCCAAAAGATAGAATATTATTGCTTGCTGTCAGCTTGATATCGATTATGAGTGTTGCTGTCGGTTCATTTATGGCTGTAGGGCCTATGGCAAAACTGATTGTGATTTTGGTTGGTATTGTTTTCACCTTGATTCAAGCGGGTATTTTGGGGTGGTCATGGTACAACTATGAAGCTGCAAAAGAAGCCAAGGCTTAGAAACAAAATTTCCTGAAAGGATTGTTTATCCACAAAACCTGATTTTGTTATAACAAAAGGATGGATGAGTGGATTGAAGAATTTTCCCTTTTTTTATTGACTGAGCGAGGTCTTTCTCCTTTAACGGAAAAGTCTTATCGGCAAGATCTGAAGCTTTTTACAAGTTATATGAAAGATCGATTGATCGAAAATATAGAGCTTAAAGATCTAGTAGACTTCTTATGCCACCTAAAAGATCAAGAATATGCAAGTAGCAGCGTCTGTCATACTCTTATGACGCTAAAGGTCTTTTTTCGCTTTCTGATCCAAGAGGAAAAAATTGCTAAGGACGTGGCGGCATTGCTGAGCGCTCCAAGGATCTGGCAGCTGATTCCAGAAGTTTTGACGCTGCAAGAGGTAGAAGATCTACTCTCTTCAACTAACTCTAGTGAGCTTATAGCTATTAGAGATCGAGCAATATTATACACTCTCTATGCATCAGGTTTAAGGGCTTCTGAGGTCTCCATGCTCAATTTTTACGACGTAGAGGAAGATCGGATCTTAGTCAAAGGTAAAGGAAGCAAAGAGAGGATAGTTCCAATAGCTAAAATCGCTACAGAAGCGATCAGTGCCTATGTTCATGCGTGGGAGGGGAAATGGCAAAAATGTGAACGCTCTTCTCCTTTATTTTTATCTAAGAAAGGGGAAAGGATTGACAGGGGGGATGTGTGGAGGATTGTAAAAAAATATGCAAAGATGGCCAATATTACGAAAAACATCTCACCACATACTCTTCGTCACTCATTTGCAACACACCTTCTGGAAAGTGGGGCTGATTTAAGGATTATCCAAGAGATGCTAGGTCACAAAAACATCTCTACAACGGATCGATACACCCATATTTCAGAAAAACATCTTAGGAACTCATTCGAGAAGTTCCATCCAAGAGTTTAAAAAAAGGGGTGAAATCGGTTTTTTAAGACTTTACTCACTTAAATGCTATTTTTAAGAAAGTAAAGTCTAATCGAAAAAGATCTATTAGGAAGAGATTTTCTTGCGTACCAAATCTCTAACGATATCTGCCGGCGCTGAGCCTTGGCAGACTTTCATCACTTGACCTACTAAGAAATTGAATGCTTTTTCCTTGCCGTTCAAGAAGTCTGAAACAGATTCAGGATTCTTTTTTAGAACATCATCGACGATGGTTTCAATGGCTGAGCAGTCTGTAATAGCAGCAAAAGCGGGGTTTTCCTCAAGGATTTTCTCGGGGGTTGTGC